>JBIPLL010000473.1:0-2946 GCA_044368425.1 Beijerinckiaceae bacterium | reverse complement strand
CAATCCCGACGGCACCTTCATGGGCGCTCTCGCCCATGCCGGCGCCGATCGGGAGGCGCATTGGAGCGCACGGGATGTCGCGACCCGGATGGATTTCGTACTGCGCTGCGCCTTCGCCCACGGCACGGGTGCGATCCGCACCCATCTCGATTCGGGCGGCAAGCAGGCCGCGATCTCATGGCCCGTCTTCGACGAGATGCGCAGCCAATGGGCCGGGCGCATCTCCCTTCAGGCTGCCGCGATCTATGCCATCGACATGGCCCTCGACGAGCCGGACCTGTTCGATGCCCTCGTTGCGACGGTGGCGCGTTTCGGCGGCGTTCTGGGGGGCGTCACCTATCTGGGCCACGCGCCGAACGAGCGCACGGTCGCTGCGCTGGAGCGCGTCTTTGCCGCCGCCACCCGCCATGGGCTTGATCTCGATTTCCACGTCGACGAAAGCGGTGATCCGGGTGCCCGCACGCTGGAAACAGTGGCCGATGTCGCAGGGCGCATCGGCTTCTCCGGCCAGATCCTGTGCGGCCATTGCTGCTCCTGGGCGCTGGCGGATGAGGACGATCTCCCGCGCCTGATCGACAAGATGGCGCGCACCCGCATGGCGATCGTCTCGCTGCCCATGTGCAACATGTATCTGCAGGACCGCCGGCCCGGCCACACGCCGCGCTGGCGCGGCGTGGCACCGCTCCACGAATTCGCTGCGGCCGGCATTCCCGTCATGGTCGCCAGCGACAACACGCGCGATCCGTTCTACGCCTATGGCGATCTAGACCCGATCGAACTGGCGCGCGAGGCGACTCGCATCCTGCATCTCGACCATGGCGGCCCCGACTGGGCAGCCATGATCGGCGCGACGCCGGCAAGCCTCATGGACCTCGACGCGGGGCGGCTCATGCCCGGCGGCGCTGCCGACATCGTGCTCACGCGCGCCCGCTCGCTCACGGAATTCTTCGCCCGCCCGCAATCCGACCGCACGGTTCTGGTCGAGGGCCGCGCCATCGACACGACATTGCCCGACCATCGCGAACTTGACGCCCTGCTTGGTGGACGTGCCTGATCGCCAGCCAGAACAAGAGGAACCCGCCATGAAAGCCCGCTACGACATCGACGCGCTCAAGGCCCGGCTCGGCGCGATCAGGACCGAGGACAACCCGGCCCTCGTGCGTCAGAAATCGCGGGACTTCTTCTGGTACTCGCCGACGCTGAAGCGCCAGCTCGAAACCGTGACGGGCGATATCGTCGTCTCGCCGTCAAGCGAGGCCGAGGTGATCGAGACGCTGAGGGCTGCCTTCGCGCTCGGCATTCCGGTGACGCCGCGCGGCACCGGCACCGGCAATTACGGGCAGGCCATGCCGCTTTCGGGGGGCATCGTGCTCGACCTGTCGGGCTTCAACCGTGTCCTCGACATCAGGCCCGGCCGCTATGTGGCGGAGCCCGGCGCCATCATGGCCCGCATCGACGAGGAGACGCGCCGGACGACCCAGCAGGAACTGCGCCTGCATCCCTCGACATATAGCACCGCCACCGTCGGCGGCTTCATCGCGGGCGGCTCGGGCGGTATCGGCTCGATCAAGTGGGGCGGCCTGCGCGACTGGGGCAACATCATCCGCCTGCGCGTCGTCACCATGGAAGCCGAGCCGCGCGTGCTTGAGCTGACGGGCGACGACCTGCACAAGGTCAGCCACGCCTATGGCACCAACGGAATCATCACGCAGGTCGAGATGCCGCTCGGCCCCGCTTATCCGTGGGTGGACATGATCGTCGGCTTCGACGATCTCGCCACCGCCACCGCCTTCGCCAATGCGGTGGGCGAGCAGGACGGGCTGGCGATCAAGGAACTGGCGGTGATCGCCGCGCCCGCCCCGCATGACTATTTCCTGCGGCATCGAAAGTTCCTGCCGCGCGACAAGCATGTCGTCATCGTCATGGCAGCCGATTTCGCGGTCGATGCGCTGGCCGCCTTCACGCGCCGCTGGAAGGGCGCGGAGGTGCTGATGCGCGCCGACAAGCTGACAGCCGAGGAAGCCAAGGGCCTGCCGCCGGGCTTCGAGCTTGCCTGGAACCACACGACCCTGCGGGCCCTGCGCGTCGATCCGGCCATCACCTACCTGCAGGTGCTGTATCCCTTCCCCAACCAGCTCGACCTTGTGAACCGCATCCACGCCCATTTCGGCGACGAGGTGGGCTGTCACCTCGAATTCGTGCGCTTCGACGGCAAGGTGACCTGTTTCGGCCTGCCCCTCGTGCGCTTCACCACCGAGGAGCGGCTTGAAGAGATCATGCGCATCCATGAAGATATGGGTGCACCGATCTTCAACCCCCACCGCTATACGCTGGAGGAGGGCGGAATGAAGCAGACTGACGACATCCAGCTCGCCTTCAAGCGGGAAGCCGACCCCCAGGGCCTGCTCAATCCGGGCAAGATGATCGCCTGGGAAGACCCCGATTACGATTATCGCTCGGGCAAGACCTTCCTGTTCCCGGGACTGGCGGCTGACTCCTGATGCGTATCCTCGTCCTGCACGCGCATCCGGAGCCCACGAGCTACAATGCGGCGCTCAAGGACCGCGTGGTCGCGACACTGAAGGCCGGCGGGCATGAGGTCGATCTGTGCGACCTCTATGAGGAGCGGTTCGATCCGGTTCTCGACCGGGCGGAGCGCGGCATCTATCATGACGTGCCGGAGAACAACACTCGCGTTCAGGCTTATGTCGACCGGCTCATGGCGGCGGAGGGGCTCGTCCTCGTCTTTCCGGTCTGGAACTTTGGCTTCCCGGCGATTCTGAAGGGTTACTTTGACCGGGTCTTTCTCCCCGGGGTCAGCTTCCGTCTCGAGGATGGCCGCGTTCAGCCAAACCTGCAGCATCTGCGCCTGCTGGCAACCGTCACCACCTACGGCGCCCATCGCTGGCGCGCCCTGGTCATGGGCGATCCACCGCGCAAGATCTG
>JBIPLL010000474.1:0-2946 GCA_044368425.1 Beijerinckiaceae bacterium | reverse complement strand
CGAGGCCGCCGTCCCGTCGCCCACAACTCCCGCAAGGCCCGCGCCGGACATGGCGGCCGCCCCGCTGCCCGCACGCCCGGCGGAGCATTGTCGTGCGCCCGCCCTGCATCCGCTGGAGCGCCTCCGGCAGGAAAGGAGCTTGCGCCGCCCGCTCGCAGCAGAGGCCGATGGCGGCTCGCCGGCAACCGGGGCGATCCTGCGCACCCGTGACGTCGAGTCCCGGCCGGCGCCTTCTTCCCGGCCGCAAACCGGCTCCAGGGCTGGTCCGGTCGGCATGCTTTGCATCGGCGCCTCGACCGGCGGACCAAAGGCCGTCAGTGCCTTTCTGTCGGAACTTGGTAACGCGCTCGATCACGTGCCGACATTGATCGTCCAGCACATGCCGCCGATCTTCACCTCCGTCTTCGCCGATCATCTGCGCGCGGCGACCGGACGCACGGCCCGAGAGCCGTTGGACGGCGAGCGGCTGGAGAACGGCGTGATCTATGTCGCGCCGGGCGGACGGCATCTGCGCATAGCGCGACGCGGTGGCCAGGCGACGGCGCAGCTCGACGACGGCCCTCCCGTCAATTTCTGCCGCCCTGCCGTCGATCACCTCTTCGCCGACGCGGCACGGAGCTTTGGCGCACAGACGCTTGCCATCGTGCTCACGGGCATGGGGCATGACGGCCTCGAAGGTGCGCGCGCCCTGAAGGCGGCAGGCGCACAGGTCCTTGTCCAGGACGAGGCATCCAGCGCGGTCTGGGGGATGCCCGGCAGCGTTGCCCGCGCCGGGCTCGCCGATGCCGTCCTCGATGTAGCCGGGCTCGCAGCCCAGTCCAGGCGTGCGATCGGGGAGGGGCGGCGATGAGCGGTTCCTCCTACCGTCCGCCCGTATTTCCGTCCGCGCCGGTCGCGCCGGCCCCTGCGCGGCCTGCTCCTGCCGTCACACCGGCGGGCGCGCCGCTCGTGCAAAGGACCGGCGTGTCGTCGGCCCTGCCGCAGCCCGGCCAATCGGCACCACCGGGAACCAGCTCGCCGCCGGCCTACACGCCCGGGCGGGTGTCGCCGGCAAGCTCCCCGTCGCTCTCCGCATCGTCATCCTACGCGCCGGTGGCACGGCCCTCGATGTCGCCACAGGCCCCGCTGCGTCCGGCACCCGCCGTTCCCGCATCCACGGCACCGGCGCCGGGCAGTGCCCGCGCGGCCGTCAATGCCGTGACCGGGCGCCCCTCCATGCAGGCGCCTGGCACGATCTCGTCCTCAGCACCGACACCCTCCGCGACCGGTGCGACCGCACCGCCGCAGGTCAATGACGCGGATCTCGAATTCATCCGCGACTTCCTCAAGGCCCGGGCCGGTATCTCGCTTGCACGCGAGAAGCGCTATCTGGTCGACAGCCGGCTTGGACCGATGGCGCGAAAGCGCGGCTTCGCCTCGCTCGATGCCATGATCCAGGAGCTGCGCGGACGCCGGCCGCCCGATCTCGAGCGCGCGGTCGTCGAGGCGATGACGACGAACGAGACGCTGTTCTTCCGCGACCGCCAGCCTTTCGAGTTGATCCGGCAGTCAATCCTGCCCGGCCTGATGTCGGCCCGCGCCGCGACCCGCCAGCTCCGCATCTGGTGTGCGGCCGCTTCCACGGGGCAGGAACCATATTCGCTTGCGATGATTCTGCATGAGCATGCCGCCCAGCTGCGCGGCTGGCGGGTCGACATACTCGCGACCGACATTTCGACGGATTGTCTGGAGCGCGCCCGGGCCGGACTCTATACCCAGTTCGAGGTGCAGCGCGGATTGCCGATCCAGATGCTGCTCAAGCACTTCACGCAGAATGGCGAGACCTGGCAGATTGCGCCCGAACTCCGGGCCATGGTCGATTTCCGCCCGCTCAATCTCATTCAGGATTTCACGCGGCTTGGAACGTTCGATCTCATCATGTGCCGGAACGTGCTGATTTACTTCGAGCCGACCTTGAAGACGCAGGTCTTCGACGGGATTGCCCGCTGCCTCACGCCCGATGGCTTTCTCATGCTCGGAGGGGCGGAGACGGTGCTTGGCCTGACCGACTCTCTCATGCCTCATCCGACCTTGCGCGGCAGCTACGTCCGCAGGCCCGACGGCGTGCCCGCCGATCCGCAGCGCCGCTGACGGCTCTTCCCTGTCGCTGCGCAACGCCGCAAGTTTAGGCCGTGCAAGTTTCGCCCGTGGCACGTCGCCGCCTCAGGGCCTTGCGCCCGTCACGGGCAGGATGGCCTGAAAAACCCCGCATGAAAACAAAAACCCCGCCATGGCGGGGTCTTTCTAGCAGATCGAGCTGGACGCGCGGTCAGACGGCGATGCGCTCGTCGTTGTCGGCCGGCTCGCGGAGAACATAGCCGCGGCCCCAGACAGTCTCGATGTAATTCTTGCCGCCGGATGCGTTGGCGAGCTTCTTGCGCAGCTTGCAGATGAAGACGTCGATGATCTTCAGTTCCGGCTCGTCCATCCCTCCATAGAGATGGTTCAGGAACATTTCCTTCGTCAGCGTGGTGCCCTTGCGCAGCGAGAGCAGCTCAAGCATCTGATATTCCTTGCCGGTCAGATGCACGCGCTGGCCATCGACCTCGACCGTCTTGGTGTCGAGGTTGACGACGAGATCGCCCGTGGTGATGACCGACTGGGCGTGACCCTTCGAGCGCCGAACGATGGCATGGATGCGTGCGACCAGCTCGTCCTTGTGGAAGGGCTTGGTCAGGTAGTCGTCCGCGCCGAAGCCCAGGCCGCGCACCTTGTCCTCGATGCCGGCAAGACCGGAAAGGATGAGGATCGGCGTCTTGACCTTCGCCAGCCGGAGGCTGCGCAGAACCTCGTAACCCGACATGTCGGGGAGGTTCAGGTCGAGAAGGATGATGTCGTAGTCATAGAGCTTGCCGAGGTCGATTCCTTCCTCGCCAAGATCCGTCACATAGACATTGAAGTTCTCGG
>JBIPLL010000472.1:0-2949 GCA_044368425.1 Beijerinckiaceae bacterium | reverse complement strand
TCGCCGCAACGAATGCAAAATACGGCCCGGACTCCGACTTCACCTCGATGGTGAAGCTCATCGAGGACTGGGCCGGCGCCGAGATCAAGAGCCCGGCCTGACACCTGCGCGGGTCGCCGCCCGCCAGTCCTGCGACTTTCCAATCCTCTGCGCATGCGGGATGTCCGATGGTTCGCACCGTGCCTCGATCCGTATCCCCTCCCTGGCCCACGGAGCCGGAGGCCAGCCAGCTATTGCTGCTCATCCGTGATCTGGCCCGGCTGGACCTGCCAGCGCTTGGGGATGCGCCGATCGAGAAGGCGAGGCTCTGCCTGATCGACTTCCTGTCGGCCGCCTTCGAGTCGCTCGATCTCGCAACCAGCGTTCAGGCCCGCAGCATCCTCACGCCTGCGGCGGGCGCCCATGTGATCGGAACGTCATTGCGGGCCGCGCCGGGCGAAGCGGCCTTTGCCAATGCGGTCGCGGGACACGGCCTCGTGCGCGAGGACATGCATGCCGGCTCCATCGCCCATCATGGCGTGGTCATCTGGCCTGCATTGCTTGCGATGGCGGAGCGCGGCGGGTTCAGCGGCCTGCGCCTGCTGGAAGCCGCCGTCGTCGGCTATGAGTTTGGCTGTCGCCTCGGGCGTGCGCTGTTCGATGCGCAGCTCGCGCGCCTGTTCCGCCCCACGGGTCTCGCCGGGCCGATCGGTGCGGCGGCAGGGGGCGCCTATCTGCTCGATCTCGACGAAGGCTCCTTCACGAGTGCCGTGGCTCTTGCCGCCAACATGTCCGGCGGCCTGAACCAGTGGCCGCATTCCGGCAGCGGCGACATGTATTTCCATCCGGGCCTGGCCGCGCGCTCGGCGGTCACAGCGGTAGCGCTTGCGCAAGCGGGCGCGTTCGGATCGCCCGACATCCTGGAGGGCGAAGCGGGGTTGTTCGCGGCCTTCGCGCGCAAGCCCTGCCCGCCCCTCGCGTTGTTCCCCGACGGCGAGGCGGACATCCTCAACGTCTATAACAAGCCGGTCCCGGCCTGCAATTTCGCCCAGACCGCCTGCCAGGTGGCCTATCGGCTCGCGCAGCAGCTCGCGCCTGACGCCGCCCCCATCGAGCAGGTGATGATCCGCGTCTCGCGTGCCGCCGTCCTCTATCCCGGCTGCGACTTTGCCGGTCCGTTCCACCGCGCTCTGCAGGCGAAGATGAGCATCCAGTTCGGCGTGGCGGCGGCTCTGGCGCATCGCAACCTTGGCGAGGGGAATTATCGCGATCTTGCCGATCCTGTCGTGAGCGACCTGATCGGGCGCTGCACGCTGGAGGCCGATCCGGACTTCACCGCAGCCTTCCCCGCACGACAGGGCGCCGAGATCGAACTTCATCTGGCAGACGGGCGCCGTCTCAAGACGAGCCTGCTCGACGTTGTTCCGGCGACTGAGGCCGAGATCCGTGCCCGCTTTCGCGAAAGCGCGAGCGCGGCACTCGGGAAAAGCCGCGCGAGGGCTCTCGAAGCCTTCATCGACAACATGCGTGCGGCTGCCGATGTGGGGCGGTTGCCCGCATTGGCGGCGCTGCCTCGCCGCAGCCGGACAGGAGACCGTCCGCAGGCCTGACGGGCGACACGATACAGCAAGAGAGAGCCACCAACGAGGTGGCCAGGGAGGGACAAGATGCGCAACACCGATCCGCACCAGCCACCAGGGGCAGCAGGGTCCGCCCTTCCGGCGAGGAAGGACCTGACATGAGCGGGATCATCTTTGCCGAAAACCTGCTGCAGGGGCTCGCAGCCGGACTGCTCGTCGGAGCCATCTACGGGCTGATGTGCGTCGGCCTTGCCCTGATCTTCGGTGTCATGCGCGTCATCAACTTCGCCCAGGGCGATTTCATGATGCTGGGCATGTATGCGGCGTTCTATATCTTCGGATCGCTCGGCGTCTCTGCGGTTTTCGGCAACATCGTCGGCCCCTATGTCGCCGCCATCCTCGCGGGGCCGGTGCTGGCCGCCGTGGGATACGCCATCCACCGGGTTCTCATCTCGCAGGTCAGCGGCACTCGCACCGCAGCGCTCGACGGCGAAGGCCATTATGCGCAGCTTATCCTGACTCTGGGCATCGCCCTGATCCTGACAAACGGCGGGATGCTCGTATTCGGCTCGTTCCCGTACTCGGTTCAGACGCCGCTCTCGACCTCAGCCTGGGAGATCGGCCCGTTCTGGGGCGACTATGTCTCCGTGTTCGTCAACAAGGCGCGCGGGGTCTCGGGCCTCATATCGATCGGCGTGATTATCGCGATCGCCTGGATGATCGGCAATTCCCGGCTCGGCAAGTCCCTGCGCGCGGCGGCCGATAATCCGACGGCAGCCACCTATATGGGGATCAATGTCGACCAGAGTCACCGGCTTGCCTTCGGGATGGGGATCGGCATCACGGCGATTGCCGGCGGGCTGCTGGCCACCTCCTATCCGTTCCATCCCTATGTCGGCCTCGAATTCGTCATCGTCATGTATGCGGGCGTCGTGCTCGGCGGGATGGGCTCGATCTTCGGCGCCTTCTGGGGAGGCATGGCGATCGGGCTCGTACAGCAGATGTCGACCCTGATCCTTCCGACTCAGCTGCAGAATACCGCGATCTTCGTGATGTTCCTGCTGATTGTCTTCTTCAGACCACAAGGCTTCTTCGGCCGCGTCGTGGAAAGGACCTGAGCCATGGCCCTTCTGCGCTCGCTGACACCAGCCTTCGTCTTCGCGGCAGCCTATTTCCTGCTGTCGCTGTTCGTCACGAATTCCTACTACCAGCTCATGATGACCCTGGTTCTCGTCTGGGCCATCATGGGGCTCTCGTGGAACATGCTGTCGGGCTATACGGGCCTCGTCTCGTTCGGCCATGGTGCTTTTTTCGGCCTCGGCGCCTATTTCACGGTGCTGTCGCACGTCTATTTCGGCCTGACGCCTTGGATCGCCATCCCGCTTTCGGG
>JBIPLL010000736.1:0-2952 GCA_044368425.1 Beijerinckiaceae bacterium | reverse complement strand
TGTTGACAGCATTACAAGCTTGGCAAACTAATTTTTAGAATTTAATGTTACATAATATGGATCAAGAAAAACTTAAGTTATTAGCAAAGCAAGCAACTGAAAAAATCACCCATGCAATCAGCGGGGAACAATTTTTTACACACCCCTTTAAGCATGCAGTAATTGATGATTTTTTTCCTTCATCATTCGCAGATCAATTGCTCAATCAGTTCCCTGCTCCTGAATCAGCGGTATGGGAAAGAACCCATGATGAGGATATTGAAATTAAGCTGAGAACAAAATGGGAGAGTGAATTTGATATTCCAGAAGGAATCATTGATGCTGTTCGCATACTGAACTCATCATACATGTTGAAAGCTATGTCTACTTTATTTAGTATTCCCAAATTAATGTCCGATCCTTATTTTTCAGGCGGGGGCTTAAATGCTACCGTGCGAAATGGTTTACTCGATGTACATGTGGATGGCAATTACCACGATGCTTCCGGATTAAATCGTAGAATCAATGCGATTCTTTATCTCAACCCGGGCTGGCAAGAGGGCTGGGGAGGTGAGATTGGTTTTTATGATGCTACCGGAGAAAATCTGGTTAAAAAAATCCCACCTATACATAATCGGCTGGTAATATTTGATACCAATGATTTCAGTTTTCATGGATTACCCGACCCTTTAAATTTTCCTGAGAATCGCGCCAGACAATCTATCATTTTATATTACTACACCAAAGAGTCGCGTCCATCCGATCAGATTAGTATTCAAGATCCACATTCTGCCCTTTGGAAAAAAAGAAACTTTACAGATAAGCGAGGCAACAAAACCAGAGATTTTCAGTAAAGATCATGCGGATTTTAATTGTTACCCAATATTTTTGGCCGGAAAGTTTTCGAATAAACGACATGGCTCTTGGACTAAAAGAGCGGGGCCATGAGGTAGCTGTTTTAACCAGTATTCCGAATTATCCGGAGGGAAAATTTTTTCAGGGCTACTCATTTTTTGGTAGATCCAAAGAAATATGGAACGGTATAACCATCTATAGGAGTAGTCAATTTCCACGAGGTAATAATAATTCAATACTATTGAGTTTAAATTATTTTTCATTTGTAATATTCGCTACCTGGAAAGTACTTTGGCTTCCTAAAAAATTCGATAGGATATTGGTTTACCAGGTTTCACCTATTTTTCAAATTATCCCGGCACTGTTTGCTGCATGGCGTTTTGATAAGCCGCTATTTGTTAATGTACAAGATCTTTGGCCTGAAACACTTGCCTCCACCCGACAGGGAAAAAACCCCTTACTCCTCAAAGGTGTAAGTGCTATTTCTGATTATTTGTATCGAAAGGCTGATTTTTTATTACTGCCGTTTAAGTCTAGCCAGCTCATTTTAGAACAAAGGGGGGTACAACCACAGCAAATGGCGTACTTACCTAATTCAATTGACGATTTTTATCTGCCTGTTTCTGCAGATCCCCTGTATGAGTATCTCTTTACTGGGGATACGCATATTTTGTTAACGGGTAATTTGGGGGAAGCCCAGGGTATTGACTTGATTGTTGAAGCGGCTTACCGCTTAAAAGAAAAGTATCCCCGACTCCGCTGGATTTTAGTAGGCGAGGGGCGAAGCCGAAAGGAATTGGAACAGTTAGTAAAGGATAGAGGTATGGAAGAAGTAGTTTTATTTCCGGGTCGTTTTCCTGCTTCTGTTATGCCCGCACTTATTGCTAGGGCAGATGCCAGCTTACTCACCCTGAAAAAAGAACCCATCTTTGCAATAACGGTTCCTAATCGTTTGCAAAGTTATATGGCCTGCGGCAAGCCGATACTTGCTTCCATTGATGGTGAGGCTGCCGGTATTATATCAGCAGCGAAATGCGGATTGGTAGCTCCTGCAGGTGATTTGTCCGAATTTATTTCCATAGTAGAAAATTTTATAGAAACATCTTCTGTAGAAAGAGAAACATGGGGCGATAATGCCCGGGCTTATTTTTTGAAACATTTTGAGCGAAAAAAAATACTCAATCAATTGGATGAATTGCTGCTGATGAAGTAAGCAACAATCTTTTTACTGAATTGTGATGAAAACCATTTTTTTAACAGGTAGTAGCGGCTTTGTTGGAACCAATCTTAAGTTGTATTTGTCGATGGACTATCAGTTCACTCAATACATAAGGGATACAAACCCGGAAATTCGGGAAGACGTTGTTATTCACCTAGCTGGCAAAGCACACGATACCAGCAATGTTTCAAACGCTGAGGAATATTATCAGGTGAATACCGAACTGTGTAAAAAGATATTTGACGCCTTCCTGGTTTCAACTGCTCAAGTATTTATATACCTTAGCTCTGTTAAAGCCGTTGCAGATGAGGTTGAAGGTACACTTACAGAAGAGGCTATACCTAATCCTCGAACAGATTATGGCAAGAGTAAATTGTTGGCTGAACAATATATACTTTCAAAGCCTTTACCTGTTGGAAAGCGAATATATATACTCAGGCCCTGTATGATACATGGTCCGGGCAATAAAGGTAACCTGAATCTACTTTTTAAATTAGTTAGTAGAGGCCTACCTTGGCCACTGGCAGCTTTTAATAATAGCCGCTCTTTCTGCAGCATCGATAACCTTTGTTTTGTTATTAAAGAAATTGTAGAACGGGAAAATTTCCCATCGGGTATATACAATGTCGCAGACGATCAACCGCTTTCTACAAATGAGCTCATTCGGTATATAGCTGGGTCTCAGTCTCGCCACCCCCATTTCTTGTATTTGCCGGTAAGTTTCATAAGATGGATAGCACGCTTGGGCGATTGGATTCACCTTCCGCTTAATACTGAGCGCCTAAATAAATTGACGCAATCTTATGTGGTAGGTAGCGGGAAGCTGAAAAAGGTAATTGGTAAACCATTCCCTATAACTGCAGAAGAAGGTCTTTTGAAAACCCTTCATTCTTTTGGTG
>JBIPLL010000562.1:0-2713 GCA_044368425.1 Beijerinckiaceae bacterium | reverse complement strand
GAACGACGCGTACGCGCAGAACGCGAACGTCGCGAACGACGCGTACGCGCAGAACGCGAACGTCGGGACCGTTTTGTACGTCGCGTACGCCGCGAACGTCGCGACCGCCGCGCGCGGCTTCCCAGAGTGATCGGACGTTCTGGCGCGGGGGCGCGACTGGCGCGCTCGAAGCGTATCAGTCGAACATTGCTGTCGACCGCCACATTGTGCAACACGTCGTACAGTTTCGGGATGCCTTGCACAACGAATGTGTTTAACGACGTGTCCAATACGCCGTCCGCGTCTCTGTCATCGTGACCGTTCAGCCACATGTAAACCTCCCGCGCGTTGATTCGGCGGGCCGTTTGAATCACGACTTTTTCGTCGTATCCGGAATATAAACCTGTTTGAACTGTTTCGTTGAGCACCGTTTTCACGCTGATTTGCAGGTCGTCAAGCGACCCGCCTTGGGCGTACCTGGCAAGGTTTTCGAAACGAATGTCGACCACAAGTCCATCGTCGTCAAATACAGTGACCGTATCGTTTATCATGCGCTGCACTACCGGCATCTCATACCTGTCGTACAGGTTCAGAGTCACGGATTCAAGGAGCATCCATACTCGATACGACGTCCGGCCGCGCCGCGTGCTGAACGCGTGCATGGCAAGCCACCGATTACGATACTCATCGAGCTTCACGCTAAACGCAACAACGAGTGTCGGATGCACCAATGTAAAACTTTGGATCTCATACAGAGCTTCTTCCACGGTGACGACGCCATCCGGCACGTTTAGCTGCTCCACCACCCCCGTTGCAACATTCGTGATGCGTAGATTGCGGGCATCCATCTCTGAGTGCACGGTCTCAAAGTGTAAAATGTGCGAGCCGCGGTACACGGACAGAATGTTCGGTATGGAGTGGCGCACCGTGGTCACCTGCCGTGGCGGCTCCGGGGAGCCAACTGGGAGTGACCACAACCTCTCGCCGACAAGGTAGAACAAACCGTATTGGTCGGTTTCAGGGCTGTACCACAGCGCCATGGTTGGCGCCATGTAATACGGTCTCGATGGCCTTCTATAAGGGTGATCTCTGTCCTCGGGTATGATTCCGAGAATGCGGTGCGGCAGCACCTGCGCGCTCGGCAGAAACTTTGTCACCAGTCCCAGATACAAAGCGTCGGCGGCCATTTTGCCCCGCTCGTCACTTTCGCTAGCAACGGTCGGTCTCCACTGGTTAAAGCGCACGTCGCGCAGCAGCGGCAGCTTCTCTTGACCTGGAATGAACGAGCTTGACATAATATCTGGCTTGTTTGTGTATGCTCTGTATGCAGCCGCCATGAACGGCAGCTGCACCGTGTCTAAAATCGTCTGACTTTCTCGTCTTCGCAAGCGTTCCGCAATCTCATCCACCGGCCCGCCACCGCCACCGCCTCCGCCTCCACTTCCGCCTCCGCTTTCTCTTTCTACTTTTAGCCTTTTGCCTTCCATGCGCCCCGTTGCGACAAATGCGAGAGATTTTTTAAAAGTCGACACCAGGTTTTGTTTTTTCACAGGATGGTGCACATAAATATTTCTGCCGCACGCAAAAAAAAACGATGAGTCGTGCGCCGCTCGACTACCTGTGTTTTCGTGCGCGCGAACGTCGAGAACGAGAACGTTTTGTACGTTTCGTACGCGTGATACGCGTAGAACGAGAACGCTTGCGCGTGCGCGACCGTTTTGAACGTCGCGTATGTCGTGAACGGCGTGAACGGCGCGACCGCCGCGCGCGGCTTCCCAGCGCGGCTGCGGGCTCATCTCCCAGCAGCGTGATCGGACGTTCTAGCGCGGGAGCGCGACTGGCGCGCTCGAAGCGTATCAGTCGAAGATTTCTGTCAATCGCAACATTGTGCAATGCGTCATACATATGAAGGTTGCCTTGCACCGAAACGCCCAATGACGTGTCGACTGTGAGATCCTCGTTCGTATGATCATTTAGCCACATATAGACTTCTCGCGCGTTGATTCGCTGCGCTGTCATGTGCATGGCATAATCACTGTAGTTGTCATCATTCGCATAGGCGTTCAGCTCGTCTTTCATCGACTTTTTGACATCGAATCTTAAATACTCAAGCGGCGCGCCAAGCGCATACTGCGAAAGGTTTAGAAAACGAACATCGACGATGGATCCGTCATCGGCAAGTACACTAACGGTATTGTCAATGACGCGCTGCACCGTTGGCCACTTGTATCTGTCGTATCTCAGGAGTGTGAACCGATGCATAATCTCCTGTTCCCAGTACGGATAAACGTCACGACGTGTGCTGAATGCGTGCATGCAGTCTGAACTAAACGCGATAACGAGTGTCGGATGCACCAATGTGAAGCCCTGTATGGCATCAGAGTCTTCAGATGTCAAAACCGAAGCTGGCACCTTAAACGCTTCCACCGCCCCCGTCTCAACATTTGTTATGCGCAGATTGCGTACATCCATCTTTGAGCGCGCTGTCTCAAAGTGTAAAATGTGCGAGCCGCGGTACACGGACAGAATGTTCGGTATGGAGTGGCGCACCGTGCGCACCTGCTGTGGCGGCTCCGACGAATCAACAACGAGTGACCACAACTTCTCGCCGACAAGGTAGAACAAACCGTATTGGTCAGTGACGGGACTGTACCACAGCGCCATGGTTGGCGCCATGTAATACGGTCTCGATGGCGATACTTCAGGGTGATCTCTGCCCTCGGGTACTATTCCG
>JBIPLL010000762.1:0-2973 GCA_044368425.1 Beijerinckiaceae bacterium | reverse complement strand
GCAGCACTTACGCCGCCGGCTCTATGTCGCTGGCGTCGTTTCGTGATTCTGGCGAACTCGAATACGGGGCCGACGACGCTTTCCTGCTCGCTCCCGTGGATGACGCGAACCCGAACGTCGTGCGGCTGTCGCACTTGAAGTGCCGGCATGGTGCACAGCAGACGGTCGAATTGAACTTCGACCGGGCACGCCAAGCCTTCACACTGCTCGACGCCCGTCCGGCCCCGCCGCCGGCTCGCGGCAAGCGTGGCCACAATCCGAAGCACACGAAGCCCGATCCGGCTTTCTCACCCGAGCGGCTTGCCGAACTGTGGAAGTCGACGCCAGCCGCACCGGGTGACGTTGTCGCTGAGGAAGGGGGCGACGAGTGACGCCGTCGAAAGTGCTACCGCCGGGGGCCGTGCTGCCGCCCCTTGTGACGGCTGCCGCTGCCGAGGGTGCACCGATACGCTCGGGCGGCCGCAAGGGCGGGAGAACGCACGCACGGCGTTCCCGTAAGCACTCGGGCCGGTTCGCCGTGCTCAACGGCTTCGTCGACGGCATCATGGGCACGCTACCCCGGGCGGCTGCTTTGACGTGGGTGTGCCTATACCGCGACACGAAGCCCGACGGGCTTGCTCGCACGGCCGTCACCGACTTGGCTCGTCGTGTCGGGGGCGACCGGCGAACCGTGCTTCGAGCACTGCGGCTGCTCGACGACCGGGGGCTGCTCGAAGTCGTGCGGCGGGGCGGCTTGGGGCGCGGGGTGTCGTCGTATCGTGTGAAAGTAGGGTGACACCGGCGTCACCCTACTAGGTGACATTCCGATGCTTTTCTCGGTGGCGTGGGTGTCACCTATCCCATAAGGAACAAATGCCGTGTGCGTCATGCACTCACGAACTCGACGAAAGAAAGACGTTGCACCGGGCCGACAAGGTATGTAAGTTATCCTACATGGCACGAAAGACGACCGGCACTATGACCGAACTTTTGCGGGCGGCACTTCTCGAAGCCCCGTCGCTCAACGCCATTCAAAAGGCGACGGGCGTGACTCGGCAAACGCTGGCGTCATTCATGCGGGGCGAACAGGTTTCGATTCACCTAGCGTCGGCCGACGCACTCGCCGACTACTTCGGCATTGTGTGCACCATACCGCCGAAGCCGAAGCGTAAAGGGGGCTAACTCATGGGCACCGTGTTCAAGCCGTTCGTCACCCGGCCGCTGCCCGACGGGGCACAACTCGTCACCCGGGCCGGCAAGCGTGTTGCCGTGTGGACTGACGCCAGCGGCAAGAAACGCCAAGCCCCGGCGACGGCCGGCGACAAGCCCCGTATTCAAGTGCGGGGCGGCACCTACACGGCCCAGTTCAAAGACGGGGCCGGCGTCGTGCGTCGCGTGCCGACGGGTTGCAAGTCGCTCGACGCTGCCCGGGCCGTGCTTGCCGACCTTGAACGCCGTGCCGAGCACGTCAAAGCCGGCATCATCACACAAGCCGAAGTGAACGTCGCCGAGCATGCCGACGCACCCGTCGTCGCGCACGTCGACGCCTACCTTGACGAACTGGCCCACAAGCGGGGCAAGGGTGTCCGCCGCACCGTCAACGCCGAGCATTTGGCGAACGTGCGGCGCTCGCTGCGGCAAGCCGTCGATGAGTGCGGCTTTCGCCGGCTGCGAGACTTGAACCGGGCGGCTGTCGACCGGTGGGTGTCGCGGCTGCTCGCACTGCCCGACGCCCCCGTCGTCGATGCCGCTGGCAGCGTGACGACGCCCGCCCGCATGGCTGCCCGCACCGTCAACGTGCGGCTTTGCTCGCTCACGGCTTGGGGCAACTGGCTCGTCGAGTCGGGCCGGCTCGTCGCCAACCCCTTCGCCCGGCTGCGGAAACTCGACGAAGCCGATGACACCCGCCGCCAGCGTCGAGCACTCACGGCCGACGAACTGCGGCGGTTGCTTACGGTGGCGCGGCTGCGGCCCGTTGCCGAGTTTGGGAGGGCTACGCTGCGGATTCTCGACGACACCCGCCCGGCGAAGTCTCGGGCGACGTGGAAGCGGGCCGAACTGACGTTCGACACGATTGTCGATGCCGCCGACCGGGGCCGGGGGCGGCTGCGGCCTGACGAAGTCGAGCGGCGCGAGCAAGCCGGCCGGGAACGGGCGTTGCTCTACGCCGTGCTCGTCTCGACCGGGCTGCGGAAGGGTGAACTTGCCGCACTCACCGTTGGCGACGTGCTGCTCGACGACCCGCAGCCCGTCATCGTGCTACCCGGGGCTGACGCCAAAAACGGGCAACGGGCGACGCTGCCGCTGCGGGCTGACGTAGCCGCCGAACTACGGGCGTGGGTGGCTGACAAAGCCGAAGCGGTGTGCCGGCAGCGTGTCGGAGTCGCCGGCGTCACGCTGCCCCAGGCCGACGTGCCGCTATTCGACGTGCCGACGGGCTTGGTGCGGATTCTCGACCGTGACCTACACGCCGCCGGCATCCCCAAGCGTGACGACCGTGGCCGCACCGTCGACGTGCACGCACTGCGGCACACCTTCGCTTCTCACCTTGTCGCCGCGGGCGTCGCCCCTCGAACAGCCCAAGCCGCACTACGGCACTCGTCACTCGAACTCACCATGCAGCACTACACCGACCCCCGGCTGCTCGACGTGGCGGGGGCACTCGCCGCCCTGCCGGCCCTGCCGACGGCCGGCACGATGCCGGAAGCGGCTCGGGCGACGGGCACCGACGACGCCCGCGCCGTTGCACTAACCGTTGCACTAACTTCCGGCCGCACCCGTCATACCGTGGCCATTCCTGACCCAAGCACCCGAGCACGCCGCGCGGCCGAAGTCACGCCAAGCCCCGGTGAAACGCGGGCATCCCGACAAAAACCGAATAGCGGCGACCGGACTCGAACCGGTGACACCCGGCTTATGAAGCCGGTGCTCTAACCAACTGAGCTACGCCGCCCTGATGCCAGGAATATACCCCGCAGACCAGACCGCGTCAGG
>JBIPLL010000763.1:0-2973 GCA_044368425.1 Beijerinckiaceae bacterium | reverse complement strand
ACATATCAAGCCACACAGACGTCGAACTTTTTCCAACGAAACACCACCGGCGAAGCATTGATCTCAGCGATGCCTTTGAGGATGCGATGTTTCAGATCGTCTTTGAATGTGACCCGGATATGCCGCAGAAGTGTTTGCACTATGACCAGACCCAACGACCCGCGATTCGAAGGTCACATCGGCCTGACCCGCGAAACCTCTACACCGCATTGGCCCGCGCGACCTGCGGCGCGGGACCGCGGACCAAACATCGTGATCGTCTACATGGACGATATGGGTTACTCGGATCCTGGCTGCTTCGGCGGCGAAATCGACACGCCGCACATCGATGCGCTGGCCGCACGGGGGCTGCGATTCAACCACTACACCACACATCCGATCTGTTCGGCAGCGCGCGCGGCGCTGCTCACGGGCATGAACGCACACGCCGTGGGAACCGGTTGGATCGCCAACAACCACGCGGGTTTTCCCGGCTACTCGGGGGAACTCGCGCTCGATGCTGCGACGCTTGCCGAAACATTGCAGGCGGCCGGTTACGCCACTGCGGCGATCGGCAAATGGCACAACACGCCGACTGTGGAGACCACACCCTCGTCGCCGCGCCATTCCTGGCCGACCCGCCGCGGGTTCGACCATTTTTACGGCTTCATGGAAGGCGAGGCGCATTTCTTCTTCCCCGCCCATGTGATGCGTGGCGAGGCCGTCGTGGACGTCGACACCTATCCACGCGATTACTACGCCACCGACGACTGGACTGACGAGGCTATCGGCTTCGTGAAGAACCTGCGCGCCTCATCGCCTGACAAACCCTTCCTGTTGTACCTGGCACACAACGCGGTGCATGCGCCGCTGCAGGCCAAGCCGGAGGACCTCGCCAAGTACCGCGGCCGTTACGACGCGGGCTGGACCAGCATGCGCGAGGCACGGTTGCGCCGCCAGATCGAGATGGGCATCGCACCGCCAGGCACCCGCTTGCCGGCGTCTGATCCACGTGTACCGCTCTGGCAAGATACCGACCCAGCCGACCGCGAGATGCTTTCGCGGCACATGGAGGCCTACGCGGCCATGCTCGACAACGTCGACCAGAACCTCGGTCGCCTGGTCGCATTGCTGGAGCGCCTGGGCGAACTCGACGACACCATCATCCTGTTTGCGTCGGACAACGGTGGCACCGACGCCGGCGGCCCGCTGGGCATGTTCAACAACTACCGGCGCTTCATGGGGTTGCCGAATGCGCCCATCGAGCAGGAGCGGGCGCAGGCGCACGAGCTGGGTGGCCCGAAAAGCGCGTCGTTGTACCCCACCGGCTGGGGCGAAGTGTCGAATGCGCCATTTCCGTCGTTCAAGACCTACAGTGGCGGCGGAGGTCGGCGCGTCTCCTTCGTGGTCTCGTGGCCGGCACGGATCGCCGCCCACGGCTCGATCCGCAAGCAGTTCGTGCACGTGACCGACGTGCTGCCCACGCTGCTGGAGCTTGCCGGTGTTGCCCCGCTGACAGAGGTCAACGGTCTGCCGGCACGCGCCATCCACGGCATGAGCTTCGCGCCGCTGCTGCTGGACGCATCCGCGCCGTCGCAGCGCACCGAGCAGTACTACGAGGTCTGGTCGAACCGTGCTTTCTACCGCGAGGGCTGGCTCGCGCGCTCCCTGCAAAAGCGTGGTGACCCGATCAACCTGGACAACTGGACGCTGCACCACCTGGACAGCGACTTCTCCGAGAGCCGCGATGTTGCCGCGCAGCATCCGGAGAAACTCGAGGAGCTGAAGCGGGCATTCGACGAGGCCGCCTGGAGCCATTTCGTGTACCCGCTGGACAATCGCGACCGCAAGGGCAAGTTCACCGATGGCCCACCCGAGGAGGCTGCGCGCTGGGACCGCCCGCGCACTTTTCTGCCGGGTGCGCAGACCGTGCACCGGGCGGACCTGTTTCCGCTGATCGCCAATCGGTCGTACCGGATCGCCGTCGATTTCGTCCAGCGCGCGGATGATGCCGGTGTGTTGTGGGCGATCGGCGAGCCCAACGGTGGCATCGTGATGTGGATCGAGAACCAGCGCCTCATGCTGCACTACAACGCCTTCGGCGACCGCCAGACGGTCACGGGGCCGATGCTGGCACCCGGCGACCATGTTGCCGTGTTCGACTATGAGGTGCAGGCGGCGAGCCGCGGCCGTGGTCGCATGGTCCTCGACGGCGCGCAGGCGGGGGGATTCACCGACATGTCGCCTCCCATGGTGCCGTACGGCATCTTCGAGGGACTGGATGTTGGCCTCGATCGCCGCGGCCCCGTGTTGTGGGATCTGTACGACCGGCACGGCTCGTTCGCGTACTCGGGCGCCATCGGCGAGGTGACCATAGAACCCGGTGCACGGCTGGCTGGCTGAACACGACCGCAGCCACTCGTTGCGCGACCAGCATCTTTTTTCAACGAACAACTACCAGGAGACACCCGATGACACAGTTGCCAACCCACATGACCCGCCGAGCGGCGCTGACCGCCGCCGTCGGCATCGGCGCGATGCTGAGCCCCTTGGCGCGGGCGCAAACCGATGCCGGCTGGCCGAATCGCCCGATCAAGATCATCGTGCCTTTCCCGGCCGGTGTCGGAGTGGACGTCGTGGTTCGCACCATCGCAGGCCGGCTCGGCGACCGCCTCGGCCAACCGGTGGTCATCGAGAACAAGCCGGGAGCCGGAGGCAATATCGGTATCGAGCAGGCAGCACGTTCGCCGGGCGATGGTTATACCTTGCTGGCCACCTCCAGCAACTTCACGGCCAACCCGAGCCTCTACCAGAAGGTCAACTTCGACCCGATCAAGGACTTCGTGCCCGTCGTCGGCTTGATACGGACTCCCGCTTTGCTGGTTGTTCCCGCGGACTCGCCTTCCAAAACGGTGGAGGAACTGCTGGCCCGCATTCGCGCGACCACCGGTGGGCTGGCCTATGCTTCTGGCGGTAACGGATCGATTGCCCACT
>JBIPLL010000685.1:0-2974 GCA_044368425.1 Beijerinckiaceae bacterium | reverse complement strand
ATACTGAATTTTGAGGCTGCTTCGTTACCTATTCTTCCATCAGCTAATCCTGAGGCCTACGGCAAACCTATGGAGTATGGCACTTATTTGAAAATGTATAATTATAAGATTGGATCAGGCTTGAGATCACCAGTAATCCTGAACCTTTATTATAAACTGTCACTATTGATGCCACAGCTTGCTTTACCTATCAAGATGTATGAAAGGAGAGATTACAGCGCTAACTCGCTTGAAACAACGCTTTCTGGATTATCAGTACGTGTAGATGAGGACCGCTCCGAAAATGTGGAAGATGGTTTTCCAACAACAGGCAATATGACGGTGTCGGGGCAATCAATGAAATATTCCATTTATGCTTTTAAGCGGGATAAACATAAAAATTATTCGACTGATGAAGGGGTAATTTTTACTATAAACGGACAAACACACGGTCATCTGTCGAAGGCGTTTTTCAGTCGACAAAGAGTTGGGATGAGTTATCTGCAGCAATCAATTTTGGTCATGTTAGATTGCAGCGAAATTGACGGCAGAGCTCGTGAAGATTTGTTCATGAACAGCCGTGACCGATTGAGTAATGACACCCTCCGTTTCGAAATAGAAGCAGAGCTTGAAGATCTAATAAAAAATCACCCAGGCCTTCGCGAATTGAAAGATAAAAGGCGTAGAGCAGATGTTGAGCAACGTCTATCAGACCAGAAGCCACTCGCAGATGTATTGAAAGAAATACTGCACACATCCCCTACACTTTCGAAGCTTTTTATTATGGGGCAACAGTTACAAAACCCTTTCTTTACTCAACCCGCCGCCCCTGCCTCGGAATTTGTTGGATCTCAATTTCCCACCTTTTTCACACTTGAAAAGAAGTTTCCGATAGAAAAACCTAAGCAGGCTCATTTGGGGAGCCGCTTTAGGGTTACCTACAAGACTGATGTTGTCAACGATTATTTTGACCGAGCAAAAGACCAAGGCGTGTTCAAGGCTTTTATAAATGATGTGGAAACGAATAATGTAGATGTAAACCTCTGGAACGGATTCGGCTATATGAATTTAAACCTGATCGGTTATGTGATTGGAGATATATTGAAAATAGGGACAGAAGTAATGGATGTTAGCCTAACGGAACCCATATCAGAAGAATTTTATGTATTGGTATCAAAGGCACAACAACCTAACCCACATCCCACACCACACAACAGAAGAAAACCGAGTGAACCTGGTGATGGCACCGAAGAAACACAACCATCAGGATTTGCTTTGCCAACAATTATTGAATTAAGCAAGGACGGCCGAAGCGGACATACTTGGGAGGAACAAGGATTCGACAAAAACTCAGCTCTAAAGGTGTTGGGAAGTGAAGAAGATGGCTACGACTTTTTCATCAATATTGATAACCTACACCTTCGCACCGAAATCCGCGGCGCCAAACCGGAAGACGCCCTATCTATTGAAGGGAAGTACAAGTTTGGACAGGTCTTGCTTGGCCTAGCTATGCTAAAAGATGCTGCTAAACTTGAAAGCTCTAACCCCGAAAATCAGGGTATGGGTATTTTTGAGCTCATTGAAAAATCATCACAGTCTTGGTCGCCGGTTATCATACCTATGATCGATAATCTTAGTGCGCTTGATTTGAGCAACGAAGCAGAACCTGTTATAGAAGAGGCGCTCTAAATGATGACGAATGACTAAACTAATATTTTATAATATAATTTCTAGTGCTTAGTCTTCAAATACTAAAAGGAAAATGAATAATCAATAAAAAAAGTAAATATTATGGCTAAAATAACTCAGAAAGACATCAACGATGCCGTTTGGAAAGCTTGCGACACCTTTAGAGGTAGCATTGACCCAAGCGTTTACAAAGACTATGTGCTTACCATGCTGTTCCTGAAATATCTCAGCGATGTGCACGACGATAAAATGGAAGGCTACTTAGTAAAATACAACGGAGATGTGGAACGTGCCAAACGTGCCATGCAACACGAACGCTTTATTGTGCCTGAGCATAGCCATTTTAAATTTCTGTTCGATTCTCGTAATGAAGCCAACATTGGTGAACTCATCAATATTGCATTGGCAGATTTGGAAGAAGCTAACCGTGAGAAACTGTATAGTGAAGACGGTGCAGGAATTTTCCAAAACATTGACTTTAACAACAGCAAATTAGGTGAGCCTAAAGATAAAAACACCCGACTGAAAAACCTGTTGCTCGATTTCAACAAAGAAGCATTGAACCTTCGACCTTCGCATTTGGATGGCAACGACATTATTGGTGGTGCTTACATGTTCCTGATTGAAAATTTTGCCAGTGATGCCGGAAAAAAAGCGGGTGAATTTTTTACACCAAAAGAGGTTTCTACACTTATTGCAAAACTCACAAAATCAAAACCCGGTTCACGCATTAGTGATCCAACCTGCGGTTCGGCTTCTCTCTTAATTAAAGCTGGTGAAGAAGTTGGTTCAGATAATTTTTCACTCTACGGACAGGAAGCCAATGGAAGCACCTGGGCTTTGGCGGTAATGAATATGTTTTTGCATGGTTTCGACAATGCTACTATTCGTTGGGGCGATACCATCCGCAACCCCAAACTGAAAGAAGGTGATACGTTGATGAAGTTTGATACCGTAGTAGCCAACCCGCCTTTCTCTCTTGAGTAGAAGATAAGGAAGGCGACAAAACCACCATCAGCTACGACCCTGAAACCGATAAATACAATCGTTTTTGGAGAGGTGTGCCCCCAAAAAGCAAAGGCGACTGGGCATTTATCAGCCACATGATAGAAACACTGAACGAACATGGCAAAGCAGGTGTGGTGGTGCCGCATGGAGTTTTATTTCGAGGTAGCAGCGAAGGCCGCATACGCCAACGCACCATTGAAGAAAACCTGCTGGAAGCTGTAATTGGCTTACCTGCTAACCTGTTTTTTGGTACAGGTATTCCGGCTGCCATTCTCATTTTCAACAAGCAAAAAAGCAG
>JBIPLL010000469.1:0-2981 GCA_044368425.1 Beijerinckiaceae bacterium | reverse complement strand
TAGAGGCTCCGTCGCGCAAACCCATCACAGGGGCGTGATGTCGGTTGCCCCTGTCCCAATGGCGCCTCAGTTCCTAGTTTAAGCGTGAGTGAACGCAGAGGGGCAGGCGACCCCCGCGCCTGGCCACACTGGCCGGGCGTCGACAAGGCCGATCAACGAGGACGACCATGGCGGTTTCCCAGTCTTCACATCCGCGCAGCCTTCATGCTCTGCGCTCTTCCGGTCGGCTGGCGCGGCAAGGCGCGAGCGGCCTTGCCTTGGCTTTGGCCTTGTCGCTTGGCGCCCCGCTGGCGGGCCCGGCCTTTTCTCAGGCGCTGGCGCCGGGCCAGACGATGCCGCAGGGCCAGATCCCGCCGGTTTCCAAGCCGCGCGGTCCCGAATCGCTTGCCGACCTTGTCGAGCGGGTCATGCCGGCGGTCGTGAACATCTCGGCATCGACCACGGTCGAGGCGCGCGGCAACAATAACCGCGTCCTGCCGCAATTGCCGCCCGGCACGCCGTTCGAGGATCTCTTCGAGGAGTTCTTCAACCGTCGCGGTCAGGGCGAGAACGGGCAGCGCCAGCAGCCGCCGCAGCAGCGGCGCGGCAATTCGCTCGGTTCGGGCTTCATCATCGACGCATCCGGCATCGTGGTGACCAACAACCACGTCATCGGCGAGGCGAACGACATCACCGTCATTCTCGCGGACGGCACCCGGCTCAAGGCCGAGGTCGTCGGTAAGGACGCCAAGGTCGATCTCGCGGTCCTGCGCGTGAAATCCGAGAAGCCGCTGCCATTCGTGCCGCTGGGCGACAGCGACAAGATGCGCATCGGCGATTGGGTGATCGCGATCGGCAATCCGTTCGGCCTTGGCGGCTCGGTCTCGACCGGCATCGTCTCGGCGCGAAACCGCAATATCCAGAGCGGTCCCTACGACCAGTATCTGCAGACCGACGCGGCCATCAACAAGGGCAATTCGGGCGGCCCGCTGTTCAACATGAACGGCGAGGTCATCGGCATCAACACAGCCATCCTGTCGCCGACAGGCGGATCGGTGGGCATCGGTTTCGCGGTGCCAAGCACGGCTGCCGCGACCGTGATCGACCAGTTGCGCCAGTTCGGCGAGACCCGTCGCGGCTGGCTTGGTGTGCGCATCCAGCAGATCGACGACGCGACCGCGGAGGCGCTCGGCCTCGGCAAGGCGCGTGGCGCGCTGGTGGCCGGCATCGACGACAAGGGCCCCGCAAAGCCCGCCGGCATCGAGACAGGCGACGTCATCGTCCGCTTCGATGGCAAGGACGTGCGCGAGTCGCAGGATCTGCCGCGCATCGTCGCTGCCTCTCCGGTCGGCAAGAGCGTGGACGTGGTCATTGTCCGCAAGGGCAAGGAAGTCACGAAGCAGGTGGTGCTTGGCCGTCTTGAGGACGGGGAGCGCCAGCAGGCCTCCCTGCAGCCCGGCACACCGGAGCCGCAGGGCGTGCGCAAGGTGCTCGGGCTCGAGGTTCAGGCCCTGAACGACGATCTGAAGCGCCGCTTCCAGATCAAGGACAACGTCAAGGGCGTTGTCGTCACGCAGGTCGATCCGAACTCCGCAGCCGCCGACAAGCGCATCCAGACGGGCGAGGTGATCGTCGAGGTGGGCCAGGAGCCCGTCGCGACGCCGGCTGACATCACGCGGCGCATCGAGGCCCTGCGCAAGGAAGGCCGCAAGTCGGCGCTCCTGCTCGTGGCCAATGCCCAGGGCGAGGTCCGTTTCGTCGCCGTGACGATGGAATAAGGACGCGTTCGGTCTCATCGAAAGGCCGGGAGCGATCCCGGCCTTTTTTGTGATCGGGCAGAACCACGATCAGCCGACGACGGTGATCTCGTCGTCACGATAGCCCTGGAAATAGAGCAGGGCGGTCAGGTCGCCATGCTGGACACGGGCCTGTGCGGCGGCAGCGACGGCAGGCTTGGCATGATAGGCCACGCCGAGCCCAGCCTCGCCGATCATCGCGAGATCATTGGCCCCGTCGCCCACCGCCAGCGTCTCTTCGCGCGTCAGGCCGAGGCGCTCGCGCAGATCGACCAGTGTTGCCAGCTTGGCCTCCTTGCCAAGGATCGGCTCCGCGACCTCGCCTGTGAGGTGGCCGTTCTCCACGAGCAGGACATTCGCGCGGTTTTCGTCAAAGCCGATCATCTGCGCGATGCGTGACGTGAACACGGTGAAGCCGCCCGAGACAAGGCAGGCATGGGCTCCATGCGCCTTCATCGTCGTGACCAGCGTTCGCCCGCCCGGCATCAGCTTGATCCGCTCGCGGATGATCTCGTCCACGACCCCGATCGGCAGGCCCTTGAGCAGGGCCACCCGCTTGCGCAGGGCGGGCTCGAATGCCAGCTCGCCGCGCATGGCCCGCTCGGTGATCTCCGCGACTTGCGGCTTCATGCCGACGAAATCGGCAAGCTCGTCGATGCATTCCTGCTCGATCATGGTCGAATCCATGTCGGCGAGGAAAAGCCGCTTGCGCGACCCGGATCTCGGCAGGATCGCAACATCGATCGCCGCCGTGCCGATGGCTTGGATCGCCATGTCATGCGCCTCGGCCAGCGACACATGGTCGGCGAGATCGACGGCCAGAGCACGGTCGGCGGACAGCCAGCGCATCGACGACGTCGCAGCAAAATCTCGGAGCGACATCGGCAAGGAGGCTCCCGGCGCCGCAACGAAGGTAGTGGTCAGCATCGAAAACGTCCTTTCCAGCGGCCCGTTCTTGTCAGGTCCATCGGGAAAGGGCAATCACCCGCAAGCGGATAGACAAGAAATACAATATAACGAAATAGCATGCAATATGATTTGTTATCATGAATGAATATGGTAATTAAGTATCATGACTTGAGGGAGTTCTACCATGGGCAAGGTTGATGGCCGGTCGCCGGCAGATTCGGGTGCCGCAGGCATCACGGGAACGAGGACACGGTCTTCCGAGGAATCGTTCAAGCAGTCGCTCCCGGTCAACCAGAG
>JBIPLL010000597.1:0-2983 GCA_044368425.1 Beijerinckiaceae bacterium | reverse complement strand
CGGCGCCGCCAGCCTCCAAGAGGCCCTGGCCGATGCCAGCACCTACCTGCGCGATCGCGATGGCATCAGCAGCATCGGCAGGGGCCGCCACCTGGTTTGGCAGCAACTGGAGGCCTGGCGCCAGGCTGATCAACAGCTGCCCGCGCCGCAGCGCCTGCACCGCACCCTCAGCCAAGCGGATTTTGCCCGCCTCTGTGAACAAATCGGAGACGTGAGTTCCCCCGAAGCGCTGCTGCGGTTTCTGCACAACAAGGGCGTGGTGTTTCACAGCCCGGATCTCTTCCATAACCGCATTCTTCTCGATCAATCCTGGGCACTGGATGCGGTGTATGCGGTATTCGAGCGAGGTTCCACCTATCCGCTGATCAAAGCCAACGACAGCCGCCTCTCGCTTTCCCTGCTCGCCGCCACCGTCTGGCGAGAGTATGAAGCAGAAGCCCAGAAACTGTTCCTGAGCCTGATGGGCACCTGCGGCATCGTTTTCCCCTACCGCCAGGCGGATGCCGACCTGGGACTGGAAGCCGAATACTTGGCTCCCGATCTACTGCCGTCCCGATCGTCTCCCCAGGTGATCAGGCAACTGCAGGGCCGCTGGGAGGGTAGCGATCCCTCCCTAACGCTCACCTACACCTACAGCTTTTTGCATGGCGGCCTGGTGCGGGCTTTGCTCTGCGATCTGGGCAACCATGCCGGCGATGGCGGCGTCTACTGGCGCTACGGCGCCTGGGTGTACGACGCTCGCCAAGGTTGCATTGCCCTGCTGGATCAGCAGATGGTTGACGACCGCGCCGGCACTATCACGATCAGCTTCCTGGGTGCCGGCAGCGCCGAATTGGCCGATTGGTTCATTAAACGCCTGGCCGAGCGCAACCGCCAATTTGGCTACGCCGATCTACAGCCATCCTGCTCCGGCCACTTAGCCGGGCAGGTGCTGGCCTTGGACAAGCAACAGCGCCTGGACACCAGCTCTGACGGTGAAGCCTCAGCCCCGCCATCTCCCGAACTTGTGACAGCACCGGTGGAAGCATTCCACAAACCTAGACGGGAGGTTTTCATCTCCTATGCCTGGGGTGATGACAGCCCTGAGGGCAAAGAACGCAAACAGATTGTGGATGGGCTTGTCGATGCACTGCGCAAGCACCCCGAGCCGATTACGGTACGCATCGATTGCGAAGAAATGCGGCCTGGTGATTTGATCAGCGCCTTCATGGATCGCCTGGCCGCCGCTGATCGGGTGATAGTGGTGATCAGCGCCAAATACCTCCGCTCGGAGTATTGCATGTATGAACTATTTAAGATTTATCAAAACTGCCGCAATAATGCAGAGGATTTCCAGCGGCGTATCATCCCGATCATCCTCCCTGATGCTGGCCTCTCTGGGAGGACTGCAGAGCGATTAATGCCTGCTATCTACTGGATAAAAGAAGAGGAAAAACTAGAAGCAATGATAGCCGCTAATCTTAAGGCCGTAGGCATTAGTACTCACATTAAGTATCGCCTGATTGGCGAATTCGCCCGCAACACCTCCGACATGATCGAATACCTTTACGACCAACTCCAGCCCCGCGACTACGACCGACAAATGGAGGAGGGATTTCCTGAGTTTTGCGAGCAGATTCTGACGGACTGACTCTGGCGGATTGATTTTGCCAAAATATAGTCCCGCTTTCGCCCAGGCAACACACATATAACCAGACAACACTATCAATTCCGTGCAAAGAATCAGTCTTGGTGCCCATGGCCAAGCCAATCACTAATAGTAGGCAAAAATTTAAATGGTTCCATCTCAGCTCTGACGCAACACCGCAGCCGACCAAGCGGGCAGGCTGAGCATGCCGCCTGGACCCACCTCAAGCACCGCCGCATGGCTGCCCAGCACCGGCACAGCAGCGCCAATGGCAAAGGAACGCTCTGCCCCGCAGTTGACGAGCAAATCAAAGTCGCCGATCTGCCATTGCGCCGCCCCGGCCCCGTCATCGAGCCAGCGCAGCTTGGGCGGCTGGAGATAAGGCACCACCTGGCGGCGCAGCTGGATCAGATCGCGGTAGTACTGGCGCAGCTCCAGGTCCCATTGATCGCGGGGGGGGCATGGGCAGCCGGGATTCCTCCAGGCGCCCCAGGGGCCGCTGCTGGCTGAGCCCCACCTCGGTGCCGTAGTAGACGATTGGCGGTCCAGGCAGCATGAACTGCACCATGGCCGCCAGCCGCAGGCGCCTGATGTCTCCGCCAGCCGCCATCAGGAAGCGGTTCATGTCGTGGTTGTCGAGGAAGCTGGGCAGCAGCAGCTGCCCGCCGGCGTAGGCCAGATGGCGCTCCAGGTTGCGGGCGAAGGCACCAACGGACATCTCGCTGCGGGCGAAGGCGGCCCTCAGCAGCTCACACAGCATGAAATCCAGGCAGCCATCAAGGCGGCCCCCGTAGCTGTGCACCAGCTGGGGGGTATGGGTGACCTCGCCGAAGCAGACACTTTCGGGCGCGGCGCGGCGGGTGGCCTGGCGGAACTGGGACCAGAAGCCATGGCTGAGGCCATGGGCGTAATCGAGGCGAAATCCAGCGCAGCCCTGCTCCAACCAATGGACGGCGGCGGCGATCAGGTGCTCGCGCACCTCGGGTTGCTCGCCATCAAGTTCCGGTTGGTGGGGCTGGTCGAAGAAACAGCCGTAGTCGTGGGGCCAGGTGCGAAAGCGCAGCCAGGGGCGGGTGGGGGCATCGGGCGCCAGTAAGGCCTGCTGGAAGGCAGCATGTTGATCGGATACGTGGTTGGCGACGAAATCCAGCACGATCCGCAGGCCCCGCTGCCGGCAGCGGCCCACCAGCGCTTCCCAGGCCTCCTGCCTGCCCAGCTCCGGCGCAATCACCAAAAAGTCACTGACCGCATAGCCGTGGTATTGGGGCGAAGCGAAGATCGGCGTCAGCCACAGGGTGTCAACACCCAGCTCGGCGATGACATCAAGTTGGTCGACCAGTCCCCACAGGGTTCCCC
>JBIPLL010000592.1:0-2987 GCA_044368425.1 Beijerinckiaceae bacterium | reverse complement strand
GCTTGGCTTCGCGCCTGAAGGGAAGGAGTGGGTCAGACATGCAGGCACTTCCATTCGTCGCGATGGCATTCACGGGCGCGGCGGCAGTGGGCTCGTATGCGATGGCTCGCTACCAGTCGCAGATGGAAATGGCCATCGCGCGCCAGCAGGCCGAAGAGCTTAAGCTCGCGGCCAAGCAAGAGCGCGCAGCGTCTCACATGGAGATGGCGCGCAAGCGCAGCGAAGACAGGTTCAAGATCGGCGAAGCGAAGGCAGGGCTCGCGGGATCAGGCTTCGTCTTGGACGATGCGCAGTCCGCGTTCCTCATCGGCGAGTACGCCGAGAACTCCACGCTCTCCGAATTGCTCATCAAATCGCAGGGCGACCAGCGCGCGCGAAACCTAGAGACGCAAGCTAAGAACACGCTCTGGGAAGGCAAGATGAGAAAGAAGCTCAACAACTTTGGCGCTACCGTTGGGCTTGTGAAAGATCTTGCTGGCGCTGCGTCGATGATGCCGAACGGCGGCGGTGGCGCTCGCCTAAGTCCGAAGCCATCAGGCGGCGGAACCATCGGCACCGGCATGAAGCCTCCAGGGGGTTAATAGATGGCACTACGGATCCGTGCGCCCGAGGAGCTGAACGACACCAGCGTCTCGAATAACTTTCGACCGGCGCCTCTTGATGGCAGCGGCATCAGCTCTGCAATCAGCGGTGTTCGCCGTCAGGTCGATGATGTCACTCAGATCGTTGAGCAGGCGCATGACAGCGCCATGCGCTCGCAGGCTCTCGCTGATAGCGTTCAGTACGAGACGCGACTGACGGCGCTGCGCGCTCAGATGGACAGCGAGGAGCCACCGGAAGGCGTAGACACTGCTGACTGGGCTAGCTCTTATGCGCAGCGTTGGGAGCAGCGCTCTGCTCGCATACGCAATGAGGTGCTGTCGGGGCGCGGTGCGCGAAGCTCGCGTTATCAAAATTACTTCAACGAACGGGCCGAGCAGATCGCCGCTCGCGAGCAGGGCGAAGCTATCACGCGCCAACAACAGTTCGTTGTTAGTCTAGCCGCCGCCGCTGGTCTTGAGCATTACAGTCTCCTCGCTTCAGGATCGACTGATCCAGACATTGCAGAGGATCCCGTAGAGGGGAGCGACGCGCCTAGCCGCTCTGGCTATGCGCGCGAGGCCGAGGAGATGGCGCAGGATCTGGTAAGGAGGAGGGTCTGGTCTCCAACCTACGCAGCCGAGCGCATCACTCAGCTGCGAGAAGAGCGTGAAAGATTTCTCGAAACCGAGGGGCGTCACCAGCGCGTTCGTACTGCGGTTGATGAGGTGCGTGCTGCTTTTCCAAATGATCCTAACCGGCAGAGGCAGATGCTGATCGAGCGTTTTCCTAACGCCGGGGAGCGCGCGCTGGCGATGGATGTCTTGATGACCGACATCTCTCAGGATGATGCCTTGCGCACAGCTGAGCTTGATGGAGCGGAATCGCGCGTTGAGGTTTTGATCAACACATACGGGGCCGGGTGGGAGCGCTACGCATCACAATCGGATCGCGATATACTGCGTCGCAGTGTTGGTGCTATGGCTCGGATCCGTGAGCGCGTCGAAAGCATGACCGGCGGCGGCGGTGCAGGCTCTGCATCTCGCACCGCGAGAAGTTATGATGTGCGCCTTCTGCTGGAGGGTCTCGGGGAAGCGCCGAACACAATGGTTGACGGTCGGCTGGTTGATATCAATTCCATCTTCCTTGGGTTAGATCTCGACGCTCCATTGTCAGCAACGACCGCCGCCGCGTTGCAGCGTTCTGGTATTCTGAACGCTGAAGAGGGCGTCGTCTTGTCTCAGTTTCTAACAATCGAGGACTATAGGGCCATCAGACAGCTTCAGCGTGAGCGCGGTACAGGTCAGACCTCTAGCGGCCAGTCCATCCTTACGCGCGAAACCAACGACATCGTTGAGTACGCAGTTCGTATGCTCTCTCCTGATTTCACGATGTCCGACGAAGGTGCCACCAACAGACAGCGCCGCGCCCTGTTCTCAGCTCACGTTGGCAGAATACTGCGGGATCAATTCGCTGAAGGCGGGTACACAAACCTTTCTGATGAAGAGATGGACGGCATCGCTAGGCAGGCACTGAGGCGCACTGCCGGTCGCTTCGGTGGTCTGTCGCAGACCCCGGATTACCGGAGAACCGACAACAATGCTCGGTCATTTACTGAGATACCGCGCGCTACACGCGTTCGCATTCAGACTGAACTTGCCGAAGCTAACCTTCTTTGGGGTCTCAGTGATCAGCGGATCCAAGAGCTTGTTATTGAGCGAGACGCTGAAGAGCGAGCGGCTATTGCTGAAGGAGAGGCTGCTCAGTGACTACGATTGATGAAATCAGAGAGCGGCGCGAACGTGAGCGCTTGGCCCGACTAGCGCCGAGCGAAGGCGGGATTAGCGATGAGGGCCAAGCGGCTCTTGGGGCTATGTCGGACATAAGGGAACGCCGCGCCAGTGCGCCGCGTGAGGCTATGCTTCGCCCTATGCCGCGCACCGTGTTAGTGGGTGAGCCGGGGTTTGAGGCTTACCGACAAGATCTCGACCGCTGGCAGATGGAGCGGTCGAACGCTCTACTTGCTCGCATCAACATCTCCTTCCCAGGCGGTATTGACCCGGATCTTCTCGCGCGTCGCCAGCGTAACGCTGAGATGTACGGAACGACGGCGATCTCTACTGACCTCGCTCAAGGCGAGCGCAACGCTGGCATCGTGTCGAGATCTCCGGTCTTTGGTTCGTTCTTCGCAAACGAAACGAACGCGCAGTTGGCGCGAGATGACATTCGCCCGCTGTCGTTCTGGCAGATCGTCGGCGATATGTTCCGCTTCGGCAATGCAAGCGGAGACTTCTCTCAGGGAGGGATCCAGCGTCAGTTTGGCGGTGAGAACCGAACAAGAGATAACATTCAGAGACACGTCGCGCGAGGCGTCTACCAGACGTTTATGTCCGGTCAGGGCGAACAAG
>JBIPLL010000654.1:0-2539 GCA_044368425.1 Beijerinckiaceae bacterium | reverse complement strand
TGCCGGCTTGTAGCCATCCCGCACCATGGACGGGTGCAACATCTTGGCGGCAAGTGCAGCATCCGCGTTCGAGGAACCGGAAATACCTGCGTATAGAGTCGCCGATACCACCGTGACCTGGCCCATACCCCCTCGGAGGTGGCGCACCAGCGAATACGCAAAGTCAATCAAGCGCTGCGTCAGGCCGCCAAGGTTCATCAAGGAACCAGCGAGCAGGAAAAGCGGGATCGCCAGCATCAGGAATTGCCCGGAGCCTCGAACCACGTTCTGTACAACTGCCGGAGCCGGCAACATGTCGGCAGAAACGTTGGCCATGAACACCGAGAAAAGCATCGCGAATGCCACAGGCACTCCCAGCGCGAGCGTGACAACAAAACTGCCAGCCATGGTCAGGATGACGTGTCCCTGGGGCAGTTGAAGCCAACCAGTACCATCCATGGCAACGTACAGCAAGGCGCCCAATGCGACGCCTGCGGCCCCGCACCAGCGGCCCCTGTCGGCATCGAGGTCCCGCAAAGCAATGTACAAAAGCCCGATGCCACAGGACAACGGAATCCCCGCATACTGAAGCCAGCTGGGCAAACCCAGCGCAGTGGACGTGCCGCCGATCAATCCGATGACCTCCCGGGCACCAAACATCAGCGCGATCGTCGTGTAGGACACGATTCCATCAACCAGCACCTGATGCGCCTGCTTCATCGACGGATGCATCACTTTGTCGATGGCCCCGATGGCGATATGCATCCTCAACCGATGTGCCAGAGGGACACCCAGGAATATCAGGTAGATGAACAACCACTGGCCCGCCTCTGCAGTCCAGGTGAATGAGTTGTTGAATACGTAACGCGATATGACGCCGGCCATCGTGACGGCAGCAATTCCGACAAGACATACCGTGCCGAGGGCGGCAAGCCAAGCGTCAAGCACCTCCAGCAATCGACGTGGGATGGTGCGCAGCGCACTGCTGGTGTCCGAGGCTGGCCGATCTGAAGAACCCGCAATGGTCATGGTGGCGATGGTTTCGGTGGAAGTTCAACCTTCGCTTCGCGCACAAGGTTTATCACGGAGAAAACCTGACTGGAGAAACAAAAGTCTGGCCAGTTCACTGCGGTAAAACTGCCGGGCGTGAGTCATCGATTTCTGGAATCCGGGGAATCTCAACGCCATATTGCCCCACGTCCAAACGGATCTTGTCCACCCCAGCGCGAATGATGTCAATCTCGAGGTCAGGATGGGTGGCGCCCAACCCATACTCCGCGGCCAGCGCCCTGTTTCTGCCAGAGCGCTCCCGCTCACCGTCCGGAAGGTTCACGACGGCATAGACCCCATTGAGAAGACTGCCTCGCAGCTTCTTGGCGAACTTGATGCCGATCACCTGCTTTTCCTCGGCCGACAGCTCGCCAAAGAAGCGGCGCATGATGATGCGACCAAACTGGATATGCCGCGCCTCGTCTCTCAGCACCAGCCGGCACGCCTCCTTGATCGACTCGAAACGCGCGTTCTCATACCGAGCCTGCAAAAGTTCACCAGACAGTTGCTCGAACAGCGTGTTGACCGAAAGCCCGGCAAAGAAACTCATCTGCTTTTCATCACGCTCATCATGAAAGCGAGGAATCACCTGCTGGAAATAGTCCGCACGAGGCGTCGGCTGGTAGCCGCCCAAGGCCTTCGCAATTCTGAAACTGACCTCGTGATGGCGGAATTCTTCGGCGATGAAATTGGTGATGTGCTGCTTGATCTCGAAGGGCTGATGATCAAAGATCGCCTCCCGCAAACGCTCTGCGCCGTAGGGTGTCGCCCCATGCTCCATCCAGGCCCGAAGGCTCCACCACTCGGCGCCCGCAGCCCGGACCTCGGGGGGAAGATCGGCATCAACCAGGTCGCTGAAATCGATATCTGCCGCTGGGTCCCACGCGAGCCGCCGAGCCTCTTGACACAGTCGCCAGACATCCGGGTACTCGACCTCAGACACCACGGGGTAAGGATTTGGTACCGGCACAAGCTCTTCAAGAACGGACGGACGCATCAGACAACTCCCTGTTTGAAAAACTCAAAGTTCATGCGCCGAGGATCGCTTGCAATCACACCTCGCTAGTGGAAAATGGATTGCATCGCATTGATAAAACTCAAACACCGAACAACTGTTCGCAATTTAGTCGACCCAGCAAACTATGTCAAGCAAGCCAGCAAAATCGGCAAAAATCCCATCGGAACCGCGCGGAGAAAGGCTGGAGTCGCTCGAACGCGGACTGCGCGTACTGGAGCTGTTCGGCAAGGGAACCACGCAGGCGTTCTCCATGATCGAGATTGCCGACGCGCTGCAAATCTCGCGAGCATCGTCACTGCGGGTTCTTGCCACCCTTCAGGACCTTGGATACGTCCGTCTCGACGGACGCAGCTACTCGCTGACCCCGCGCGTGCTGGCACTCGGCTACACCTATCTCGCGTCACTGGGATTCAGGACGGTCGCCCGTCCCATCCTTGTGGACCTGGTCCGCCACACCAATGAAACCTGCTCGATCGGCGTACTGGATGGGTC
>JBIPLL010000468.1:0-2991 GCA_044368425.1 Beijerinckiaceae bacterium | reverse complement strand
ACCATGATCCGGGAGTTCGGCAGCGCGAAACGGTGACCCGGCTGGCCCGCCGCAAGCAGCAGAGACCCCATCGAGGCCGCCTGCCCGATGCAGAGCGTCGAGACCGGGCAGCGGATGAACTGCATCGTGTCGTAGATCGACAGGCCCGATGTCACCACCCCGCCCGGCGAGTTGATGTAGAAGGAAATCTCCTTCTTCGGGTTCTCTGCCTCAAGAAACAGCAGCTGCGCCACGATCAGCGAGGCGGAATAGTCCTCGACCGGGCCCGTCAGGAACACGATGCGCTCGCGCAACAGCCGCGAATAGATGTCGAAGGCGCGCTCGCCACGGGCCGACTGCTCGACCACCATCGGTACAAGGGTCTGGTTATAGATCTCGATCGGATCGTACATGGGTCACTCGCAAGAAGGCGCCGGGGAAGGACGGCGGCTGAAGGTCCGGGGATCGAACGGCTGAATGATGGAAGCGGAAGCGCCCACGAGCGCGTCCCGGTCGTATATGAGTCGCGCCTGAACATAGTGGCCCTCTCCCCGCGATGAAAGAGCACGCGCGGGGAAGCCGCTTTCATGATTGCCAAAGTGATGCGCCGCAGCCCTTGCGTCAGCGGGCCTCGCAGGAACGACGCCCTGAAACGCAAAGGACGGCGCAAGGCGCCGTCGCTTCACGTCGATGCGAATGCACCGTCCGATTCCGCCAAGGCGGCCGGGGAGCGCCGGCCTCACTCGGCCGGGGCGTCGTCCGAAGCCTTCTTGGCCTTGGTCTTCTTCGCCTTCGGCTTTTCCTCGGCCTTTGCCGTGGATGCGGCCTCAGCGGCCGGCTCGTCGCCGTCAGAGAAGAGGGCTTCCTTGGTCACCGGCTTGTCGTTCACCGTGACCTGGCCGAGAAGGTGGTCGACGACCTTGTCCTCGAAGATCGGGGCGCGCAGCTCGGCCAGCGCCTGCGGGTTCTTGCGGTAATAGTCCCAGACGGCCTTTTCCTGACCCGGGAACTGGCGCGCCCGCTCGATCAGGGCCTGCGTCACTTCGTCGTCGCTGACCTGAACCTTGGCGGCCTCGCCGGCCTGGGCGAGAACGAGGCCCAGACGCACGCGACGCTGTGCGATACGGCGATATTCGCCGCGCGCCTCGTCCTCGGTCTTGCCTTCGTCGGCGAAGCTGGCGCTGCGGGTCTTCATGTCGTTCTCGAGCGCCGACCAGATGCCGGCGAATTCCTGCTCGACGAGGGTCGGGGGCAGGTCGAAGTCATATTGGGTGTCGAGCGCGTCGAGCAGCACCTTCTTGAGCTTGCGGCGCGACTGCTGGCCGAAATCGCGCTCGATCTGCTCCTTCACGGCGCTGCGAAGGGCGGCGAGGTCGGCCATGCCGAAGGCCTTGGCCATCTCGTCGTCGATCTTCAGCGGCAGCGGGGCCTCGATCCCCTTCACGGTGACGTCGAACTCGGCATCCTTGCCGGCGAGCTTCTCGGCCATGTAGTTGACCGGGAACGTCACCTTGACGAGGCGTGTATCGCCGACCTTCATGCCGACGATCTGGTCCTCGAAGCCCGGAATGAAGGAGCCCGAGCCGATCTCGACCTGAATGCCGTCGCCCGTACCGCCCTCGAACGGGGTGCCGTCGATGCGACCGACGAAGTCGACGCTGACGCGGTCACCCTGCTCAACGGTCGCGCCATCCGCCTTCGCCTCGAAGGAGCGGTTCTGGCCGGCCATGCGCTCGACGGCTGCGTCGAGATCGCTTTCCTCGACGGCAGCAACTTCCTTCTCGAGCTTGATGCCCGACAGGTCCTTGAGCTCGACAATCGGCAGCACCTCGAGCGCGACGGTGAAGGCAAGGTCGCCCTTGCCTTCCATCACGGCCTCGATCGTGTCCTTGTCCTGCGGGAAGGTCACCTGAGGCTCGAAAGCCAGCTTGAGCTGGTTGTCCTCGACGATCTTGCGATTCGCCTCGTTGACGGCGTTCTGCACCACGTCGGCCATGACCGAGCGGCCATAGAGACGGCGCAGATGCCCGGCCGGGACCTTGCCCGGGCGGAAGCCGTTGATGCGGACACGATCCTTGATCTGGTCCAGCTCGGTGGTGAGCCTTTGCTCCAGATCGGCGGCAGCCAGCACCACCTGGTATTCACGCTTCAGGCCTTTGGCCAGAACTTGGGTCGCCTGCATGGTCTAACGGGCCCATCCATCCACGAGGAGCGGGGCGCCGACGTCAGAAGACGGGCGCCCACACGCGCAAGAGTTTCGGTTCAGCACCTGCCCAAGCCGCCCAGCGACCCAGACAGGAGCCCTTATCGACGAGGATGGTGCGGGCGGAGGGACTCGAACCCCCACGACTTGCATCACTGGAACCTAAACCCAGCGCGTCTACCAGTTCCGCCACGCCCGCGCCGGGCGCCGCCGATGGCATCGCAACCCCTCGTCAAGACGCGGCTCTATAGCATGCATGTCCCGGACTGCATCAAAAAACTGCAATGCGAATTGATGCCGGTGCAGAAAGGCTCGTCACGCGTCTTGATAGAGCGTGAAGATCATCAAGGTCACGAAACCTGCGCCGATGATTGCGGGTTGAACCCACATGGTGTCGTGGCTTTGCCCGGCATACATGTAGAGTCCCCAGGCCGCGAGAAGCGTTATCAGGAGCTTGAACATCGCTCGTCTCCCCATCAGGCCGCGCTCAGGTTGTCCTTGCCGCTCCATTCCGGGGCGCTTGTGCCATCCCGGGACGCTGTTGCGGCTTTCTTCATGATGTGCTGCAGGCTGCATGCCACGGGCGGCGCAACCGCCATTTCCCTTTCCCGAAGCTGCGAGACGCCGAAACCATGCTGAACCGACGTGACCTGATCGCAGGAGCGGCAACAGCGAGCCTGGTGGCAACCTGTCCACGTACGGGACTGGCCCAGAATGGAACAGCGGCCGCCAGCGCCAGGACGGAGCTGACAGCAGGGCGCGCCACGGTGTCGCTGCAGGGTCCGGACAAGCCACGGACCGAATGCCTG
>JBIPLL010000675.1:0-2992 GCA_044368425.1 Beijerinckiaceae bacterium | reverse complement strand
TATATTTGAGACTGCCCAGCATTATAAGGCAATGCATCTACCCATTGTATTTGTAAATCAAATCTTTTAACGTTAGTCACAACGGTTGATAAGTCATAAATATAATTTCTAATAATGTTTGTTCCGTCTTGATCTAATAAATAAGTTTGTAATAAATTATCTGATGGATCATAAAAATATAAATACTTATAATACTGGTCTGCATAATTAATTGATCTAAATGCTTGATAGACACTACCAATATTTACTGAGTAATTTATTCTTGATTTAACTATTATAGATAAATTAACTGTACCAAAGGTTGCACCATCTCTTTTAATTATTTGAAATCTATTTCCAGTAGTTGCAAGTGTTGTTGTTCTATCAAATTCTCTTTCAAATAAAACACTATTTATCAAGTTAGTCCAAAAACTATTTAATGTAGCTTCTGCATATGTAGCTGTTACTATATCCCAATCGCCAAATTCATAAAATACTCCGTCTTTAAGGATACCAATACCTAATAAATTATTTATATAATAGTTTGAATAATCCATTCTAAACTCATAAGTTAAACCCGAAGCATACTGATTAAACAACGCGTAAGACCAGTTTATATCTTCATAACCAGCAGTAGTTGTTGTCTTTGGATCTAAATATGCTTCTAAAAGAACGGTAGGTCTAAAACTGCTGCATGAAACAGCACTTGTTAAAAATAATACCGTTGCAAATATTTTATTTTGCAAATTTAACCACCACCAATCGTATAATTCCTAATACGCTAAAATATAAAATAAATAATAATGTTAAAGGAAATGTGGTTGTTAATAAGTCAAAAGTAGTTATGAACGGCTCAACAATATCAGCAGCTAAATCTATAAAAGGTGCAAAGTCAGTAAAATCAATAAGACCTAAAAAAGCCGCTAATGGTATGGTTAAAGCAATGATAATTAAACTATATATAACGCTTGATACAATTACTTTTACCATGTTATATACCCGTACCTATAGTAGCGTCAATCTGATCAGATATTTTTATTTCTTCTAATTCGTCTTCTGGTGTGACTACAACTCTAAATAAATTTACTAAAAAACCAAGCAAGGCAACAGCATAAAATAACTCTAATAAAGAAAATCCACTATCGATAAATGGGATATCAGATAACGTATCTAAAAATGTTTCTAAAATTAATAAAACATTAAATAATCCGTCTGCTAATGCTTGTAATAAATCAGCCATATTATTCCTTTCTTTTAATAAAAAAAGGCAACGCGAAGGACATACTGGCGTTGCCTAAAACCATAGGGGGCAGGTTTTAATTATTTACCGCGTGAAGCTCTGGAACCGAAGCTGCGGATAAAGTTAAGAACTAATCCGACAACCGACCAAGCTAAACCGATACCGGCAATAGCAAGGACTAAGGTACCAAGTGTAGTGACGGCACCAGCACTATAAAATAAGGTTACTGCGTCAGTAATAACCGTACCTAATGCTGCGAGCATTTCAGTTGCACCACTCAAGATTTCAACAAAGAAGTCTGCGATCATGGTAAATCCACCTTTCTAAAATCTATTATACATCTCTTTTACGTAAAATAATTTCTTTTAGTTCCCACACCCAATGTAATAAGATTTCGTCTGCTTTATCTTTTCCGTAAGTATCAACTAATTCGACATAAACTTTTTGAAAATCTCTTAATAAAGTATGTTTAATTTTTGATAACATTTTTTTATATTTCTTTTCTTTTATATATTTTCTTTTCTTTATTTCTTACTATCCACGTCTTGTGGAATATATCCCCACTTGGAATAATTATCGGTATTGATTTCATAAGCTGGATCAGATTTTGTTTTCATTAAACCAGCATAGTAGTTATTATTCTTTCGGATATACATACGTACTAAGTCCGACCTATCCATTTCTAAATTCTGAGCGATATAGTGCAACAGCCTTATATCCTTCATGGTTAGTCTAATCGTAATCACTTGATCCTTCTTAACTCTTGGTAATGCTCCTATGTTTTTCATGCATTTACCTCCTATGTAACTTATTGTATTCGTAATGTAATACAAATGCAAGCGTTTTGTATTCACCATAATAGTAAGTATGTAATCCTACCAAAAAGAATAAAGAGATAAGGTTTAGGTAAATTGACTATAAAAAACCCTTTACAAATAAAAAACGACTTACGTAAAGGGGTCTAATTTCAACGAAACGGGTAAGGGTAATACTAAATCACCTACCCTATCCTATAACTTTGCTGGTTTATTGTATTTCTTCTTTGGGGAATAATAAGACGGGGTATTACTAACAGCAGCTAATAATCTAACAATAAATCTTATTAATAATTGTAAAGGAAGAATAATAACTAAATAAATAACCATTAAAGATAATACCAAAGCAAGTAGATCAGAAACTAAGGTATCAAATTCTGATCCAGCTAAAAGATAAATAAAGAAATCATAGAACGTGCTCCATAGGGTACTCATTTGTTACCACCTCCAATAATCCAACGATAAAATTTGAATAATATATCCCACCAGATACGGTTAGCCAGATATAAGAATAACATGAAGCGTAAAAGCTCGTCAGTAATAATTGGTATCATTTGAAAGCACTCCCAACTACAACGATAATAAATGCTGCAATAAAAATTCCTAATATAATCATATGTTAAATACTCCTGTTATAAAATCAATCAATCCAGATATCCAAGTAACTATGTAAGTATCAATAAATTCAAATACTGGTGCTACTGGACTTTTATTAACTATCCACCATGCAAAATTTTGTAAGTGACCTAAGAAATTCCACCACTCCACCGCTACAAATTCAAAACCAAATCTATCTCCAGTAGCGTCATCTGGTATTGATATTTCTTGATTTTGTGTAAAAATATTAAACTCATAAATATATATTTGAGACTGCCCAGCATTATAAGGCAATGCATCTACCCATTGTATTTGTAAATCAAATCTTTTAACGTTAGTCACAACGGTTGATAAGTCATAA
>JBIPLL010000761.1:0-2998 GCA_044368425.1 Beijerinckiaceae bacterium | reverse complement strand
GTCTCGGCTAAATAGCTCACCGCCAAGTTCATCTTCCAATTTCTTAATTGCTTGCGTCAGGGAGGGTTGGGCCACATAGGTTGCTTGTGCAGCGCGAGTGAATGAGCCTTTATCGCAGACGGCCAGAAAATAGCGAATTTGTTGCATTTCCACAGCTTGTCTCCTTTCTTGAATAGGAAAAACCTATTATTTCATAGAAAATTGGTATTTTACAATTAACATAACTCATTATTTAATATAAACACCAAGTCACCTAAATATTCAATATTCCTATGAAAACAGCAAAATTAATCGTAATGTACCCTACACCAACAGATTTAAAAACTTTTGAACGTCGTTATGCTGATGAGCATGTGCCGATGGCGGTCGAAAAGCTGGCCGGCAAAACACGATTTGTCGCCTCATTGATTCTTTCCAATGCAGACAAATCTGCAGCGCAGTTTCATCGGATTGCCGAGGTTTATTTTCCATCCCTCGCCGAATTAGAGGCTTGTCTGAATTCACCAGGCGGCCAAGAAACAGCTCAGCATGCCGTTGAGATTTCTAGCGGTGGTGATCCGTTGTTTCTGATCTCCGAGGTGGAAACCTTTGATTTCTAATCCGACCATCGGATTTAACATAATCACAGTGGAGGCAAATCAATGTCTAACTCTATCAAACTAAAAAAGGTGGCTTATAAGCGCATTAGGTGGATGGGTCTGCTGCCTGTTGTCTTTTGGGTCGGATTAATGCCAACTATTGCCCAAGCGCATCGCGGTGCGCCTGACGAGGCCGATGCTTGCGTTACGAGGGTTGGTTTTGAACGAGTCCATTTCACGGCCTATACCCCGACTCTGTCAGGGGATCGGGAATATTGCAGCATCATTCCCGAAATCGGCCCAACTAATTTGGTGTTCGACTACGAAGGTAAAAGTCTGCGCAATGTCAGCGTGGAATTCGAAATCACCAAAGAACCTGAAGGGCAAAGGGTTTTTTATCAGCAGCCGAAAAAAGTTAAAAACGGCACTTTCGATAGTATGGTCGATTTTAGTCAATATGGTGCTGGTAATTATTTGGCACACATCGCTATTGTCGACAAGGATAAGCGTCTTGATACTCATATTCCGTTCTCTGTTGGCCTGGAATCGGTTCCGGGAAAAGGCTATATGCCGCAGATTGTGATGATCGGAAGCTTGTTGTTGCTGGCTTATATAGTAATGAAGTTAGCGAATAAGGAAGCGCCCAATCACTCACCTGGGGCATGAGCGAATGGTGCAGGCGAGTCAAACGTACTTAGGGGGAATATGACTATGAATATGGCTCAATTAAAGGTTTTTCTTTTAAGAACCAATTCTTGGCAGAAAGTGCTATTCGGGTTACCGATATTAGTAATGGTTGTCATGCTTTTGATGGATCATAGCGGCGACTCGGTAGAATTGGGGCAGGCCGTGTATCGACCTGAGATGCTGCAACGTCTTTGCAAAGCTGATCAACTCAGTGGAGACGCTGGAAAGACTTATGGTGAAGAAACCGAAAATGGCATCAAATACAATGTCCGCACACCAGCCAATTATGATGCATCCGTTGCCCACCCACTATTACTGGTATTTTCTCCGGCCGGATCGAATCGGGCTAAAACCGAAAAAACAACTGGGTTCACTTTTCCTGCTACCCAAGCCGGTTTCATCGTGGCCTATGCGGATCACCCGGAATTATCGCCCAGCACTACCGTAGAATTAGGCACCATTCCCAGTTTAATGGCCAAAAAGTGGTGTATTGATGAAAAACAGGTCTATGTTACCGGGCATTCCGATGGAGGGACTTCGGCAATGGCATTAGCATTTATGACTGGCACACGACACATCCCACGTGCCATTGCGCCGAGCGCAGCAGGGGTTGCATATGATGATTTGCGCGACCGCAGATGCCCCGAGCCCTTGCCGGTTATGATCATGCACAGCAGCAAGGATCGCCTGTTTCCTGGTTATGGTCAGCAAGCGGTTGGTTGGTGGGCAGCTTGTAATAAATGTGATCCTATTCCGGATAAAATCGCAAATGGTTGCTCCTCTTATTCAGGGTGTGCCGGGGGCGTAAAAACGTTGTACTGTGAAGGTGATCAAATCCATTCACATTGGCCCGAGCGAAGTCAGGATATTGTCGAGTTTTTTGTGTCAGCGACTCAAGTTAGCCCACGGGCAAAGTGAAATTGGCTCCATATGAATCGTAATGGGTGCAAAGGTAAACCCGAAAGCAAACGGTCACCCGGATTCCTCTCGGGTCTGCCAGCTCCTTTTTGTGGCTGAACAGTTGGTTGACAACCGACCTGGACGTATTGAGCCTAGAGCCATCAAACGACGACCCAAAACGAAGCCGAATACCGGACAGCCGATTGGGTTACATGGTGCCTTAATTATTAAAATCGGATAGCTACTCCGAGCGGCGGGTTTGGCCGTAGTGACGCAGTCATAAAGTCGATTTGCTTGCCGAATACCTGACATTCGGTTGGGTCACGGGTTGCCTTAATTCACTAAATTGGAAAGTTACCCCGACCGACCGGTTTTGGCCGACTGCTTCCGATCAGTAGACATCATTTCCAGCGGCTGCTTTGGAATTGGAAAAAGTGCCAGGTTTGATCAAGAATATACACTCACTCTTCTTCAATAAAATAAGTTCCGTTCGGAAGTACGTGTTTGTATGGCAATAGAGAGATATGAGCCAGTGTTTCGTCGTCCACTATTTCCCCTTGGTTTCTCAAGTCCTCGACAATCTCGCTAATTCTGGACGTATTCCAGTACAAGATCGCATTTGACACCAAGCTCAGGCAACTGGCTTTATTCATGATTTCCTCGTAATCACCGGTGGTAAATTCACCCTGGTTGGCAAAGAAAACCCATCGTGGCAGCTTGTGCCGATATTCCCCTTTATTGAGTTGCAATTGCACGGTTCGGCGAAGCGGCTTGTCCGTGATATACCGCAGGATATATTCCGTTTTAATGATCCGCCCCAGATTGGTAAACGC
>JBIPLL010000467.1:0-3003 GCA_044368425.1 Beijerinckiaceae bacterium | reverse complement strand
TCAATGTGATGAATTTCGCGAAGGCGCCGGAGGGCAAGGCCACACTGCTGTCCTTCGACGACGCGCGCACGCTGTTCCACGAATTCGGCCATGCGCTGCACGGGCTGATGTCGGATGTCGATTTCCCGCTGCTCGCGGGCACGAATGTCGCGCGAGATTTCGTGGAACTGCCGTCCCAGCTTTATGAGCACTGGCTGGAGCAGAAGCAGATCCTGTCGCGCTTTGCCCGCCATGTCGAGACGGGCGAGCCGATGCCGCAAGCTCTCATCGACAAGCTGATCGCGGCGCGAAGCTTCAACCAGGGTCATGCGACCGTGGAATATACCGGCTCGGCGCTGGTCGACCTCGACCTGCATCTGATCGTGCAATCGGACAGCGTGGATGCGGTTGCCGTGGAGCGCAACGTCCTGGAGCGCATCGGGATGCCGGCGGAGATCGGCATGCGGCACCGGACGCCGCATTTCTCGCATGTGTTCTCCGGCGATGGCTATGCGAGCGGCTATTACAGCTATCTCTGGTCGGAAGTGATGGATGCCGATGCGTTCGCGGCCTTTCGCGAGACGGGCAATATCTTCGATCCGGCCACGGCGGCACGCCTGCGCGACCATATCTATGCGGCAGGCAACCGTCGCGACCCCGGCGAGGCCTATGTCGCATTCCGGGGCCGCCTGCCAAGCGTGGAGCCCCTGTTGAAGAAACGGGGCCTGATCGGCGCCGACTGACAGGGGCCGCAAGGCCGCTTGATGAGAATCAAGGCACCCTTCCGTCATCGGTCCAGAATGTCATTGAAACGACATCGAAACCGGGACGGGAGGGGCTTGGATGGACAATCAGCTCGACAAGATCAACGAGACGCAAGCCGCAACCTCCCCAGCCGCCCCGGCCGTGGAAGTGCCCGTGGCGGACGACGCCGTGGATCGGGCTGCTCCGATCGGCGGCGCGGCTGCGGCACTCGCGGGCGTCGAGGCCCCCGTCACGCGCCGCAGCACGAAGACAGAGCGCGAGGAAGCGCTTCGTCGCGCAAAGGCCGATCCCGATGCCATCCGGCGCGCCTTCGAGACCGGCACCTATCCCTATGAGGACCGGCTGACCGAGGGTGCCTATCTGAAGCAGATGGCCGCCTTGCAGGTGGAATTGCTCAAGGCCCAGAACTGGATCCGCGAAACGGGCCAGAAGGTCGTCGTTCTGTTCGAGGGCCGCGATGCGGCGGGCAAGGGCGGCACGATCAAGCGCTTCATGGAACATCTGAACCCGCGCGGCGCGCGCGTCGTGGCACTGGAAAAGCCGACCGACCGCGAGCGCACCCAGTGGTATTTCCAGCGCTATGTCGAGCATCTGCCGGCAGCGGGCGAAATCGTGTTCTTCGACCGCTCCTGGTACAACCGCGCCGGCGTCGAGCGGGTCATGGGCTTCTGTTCGCCGGGCGAATATCTCGAGTTCATGCGGCAGGCGCCGCTGCTCGAACAGATGTTCGTGCGCTCGGGCGTCCGGCTCTACAAATTCTGGTTCTCGGTGACGCGCAGCGAGCAGCTGCGCCGCTTCAAGTCGCGCGAGATCGACCCGCTCAAGCAGTGGAAGCTCTCGCCGATCGATGTCGCCTCATTGAACAAGTGGGATGACTATACGGAGGCGAAAGAGGCGATGTTCTTCTACACGGACACCGCCGACGCCCCCTGGACGATCATCAAGTCGGACGACAAGAAGCGGGCGCGCCTGAACTGCCTGCAATATTTCCTGTCGTCGCTCGATTATACGAACAAGGATCCCCATGTCGTGGTCGGCGTCGATCCGCTGATCGTGGGCGGCACGACGCATGTCGTGAACAGCTCGCAGCACATCCTCGGCAAGTCGCTGCATCCGGACGCCCGCAAGGGCTGAGGCGGCAGGGACAGGGTTCCGGTTACGCCCGCAAACCTTCAATGCGGGCGTAATCGTCCAGAACCTCGCCAATATCGCGGCTTCCACGGGGCGGCAGGAGGGCGCGTCCCATCACGGCGCCCAGATGGTGCTCCATGATCGCGACGGCGCGGGTTGCGTCACCGCGAACGAGGCTCTCGATGATCTCGCGATGCTCGGAAACGGCGCAGTCGCCGGAATGCGGGCGGCCATAGATCGCAAGGATCAGCGAGCAGCGGGAGGCGACCTCGCTCACATAGCGCACCAGCAGCAGGTTGCCGGTCAACTCGGCCAGCAGGATGTGGAACTCGCCGGCAAGGCGCATGGACTGGATCTCGTCGCAGCCCCTCGCCGCATCTTCCGCCGCGAGGTGGCTTTCGAGCCGGGCACGCTCTTGCGCGCCCAGCCGTCCGGCCAGCGTCTCGACGACGAGGCGCTCGAGTCCCAGCCGCACCGCAAAGACGTCGCGCGCCTCCTCAAGGCTTGGATAGGCAACATTGGCGCCCCGATTGGGCTTCAGCTCGATCAGCCCGTCGGAGGCCAGTCGCCCGAAGGCCTCGCGCACCAGCGTGCGCGAGACGCCGAAACGCTCGCCAATCGCGTCTTCCGGCAGCTTCGTGCCGGGCGCCAGGGCCTGCTCGATGATGGCGCGCCGGAGGGCACGATAGACCGCATGGGTGCGCGACCCCATGCCCTGCGGTTGTCCCTTCATGCATATCTCCCTGCTGCGCATATCATCGGGGTGCCCCTGCGCCGTGGCAAGCCATGCACGACGCTCCTCGAAACCTCGCAAGGCTTCGTGTGATTTTGCAACGCAGTATCCGTAATTCGTCACGGAACTCTCTGCATCGGGCCGCGTTCTCGATGCAGGTTCCATCGCGTTCCCAACTTTGGACGCCGGGGTCATTGCAACGGATCATCCCCTCGATCCCGCGCACCGCTCGTCGGATGATGGCTTCGGCGTCCACCCGCTTTTTCTCGTAACGATGCGAGGCGGTGACATCGTCACCGGATTCTGCGGCAAGGGGGCCGCAGCAGCGGGGATCGCGCTTGCGTTCCTGTCGCATTGAACTGAAATGTTCCGGCGATCCGGTGGCATCCTTGTAT
>JBIPLL010000464.1:0-3009 GCA_044368425.1 Beijerinckiaceae bacterium | reverse complement strand
CAGACGTCGAAAAGGTCGGAAAAGGGGCCACAGATCGGGCGACGACGGTCGATCAGCGGCATGATGAGCAGGCCGACGAGGAAGCCGCCGATATGCGCCTCCCAGGCGATCGTGCCTTCGACAAGGCCGAGCGGCCCGCCCAGGAGCCCGATCGCGATATTGCTTGCAAGCCAGATCAGCAGGAAGGCGCGCGACAGCCGATCCCCCCAGATCTCGCGCAGGCTGCGCAGCCGGATGAGCGACGGATTGACCGGACGCCCCAGCGCTCCGAAGGCGAAGCGCAAGGCAGCGGCCATCAGCCCCGACGCACTGGCGGAAGCGCCGACCAGCGGCATGAGCTCGGTAGGGTCCACCGCCCATTGCGCGATGGCCCCGCCCGCCGCGGTTGCAGCAAGCAGGATGATCGTGCGGCCCGTGCCAAGCCGCCGCGCGACGGGAGCCCCGAACGCCAGAATCCAGACACTGTTCAGGATCACATGGGCCCAGGAGCCGTGCAGGAACGCATAGGTGACCAGCGTCCACGGTTCGAAGCTTCCCGTCTCAAGCACGTATCGCGCAAGGCTCTCATGCTCGTCGGGGGCCGCACTCGCCTCCCGCAGCGTGGCGATGAGACCCTCGAGGCTGTCCCAGCCGATGGCGAGCGAAAAGCGCGCGGGCACGAAGGCGAAGGAAAACAGCCATTCGATGTCGCTGTCCGCGCTCATCAGGCTGCGCAGGCCATGGATGAGCAGCAGCAGGGCGAGAAAGAGCACGATGACGCGCGGCGCGTTGAAAACAGGCTCGCGATCAGGATCGGTGGGGCGGGCAAAGACCATGATTCCGTTGAAGCGGGGCAGTTCCCCGCTGGCAAGCGGATTCTGCAAGCCGCGCGCTGGCGCGAGGCACACCGCCCGCAAAGCCGCGCGCTGGCGCGAGGCAAGCTGCCCGGATCCGGCGCAAGCTAACGGTGGATATCTCCCTGCCACGGGATGACGCGGGCTCCGCCGCACGCAAGGATGAAGTCGCTCCGTCATCGCGCCGCGCAGGGGGGTGCCCTTCTGTCTGCCGGCCATGCGCCGGCACGGAGACTGCAAGGATCGACCGAGATCTGGAAAGCGACACGCAAGCAGGCTGCCTTTTGTGCCGGTTTGGCGCAAGCCGCCCGGGTCGCGGGGCGGCTGCGAAACGGGTGACGTATGGTGGTGCGGGAAGGACGAGGACGATGGATCACAACGGCACAGGCCTCGGCCGCCACTTCATGCGCGCCCCGGCTGGCGATGGAGCCGGCCCGATGAGACATCCGACATCGCGCATTCTCTTCGGCTATTGGGACGGCCTTCGCGGCGAGCGCACGGCCCCCGAACGCGGCGAGATCGAGCCGGGCGCCATCCGGCATGTTCTGGCCGATACGTTCATCCTGGCCCTCGAAGGCGGCACGCCGCATTTCCGGCTGGCGGGCACGCGCCTCTGCGCCCTGTTCGGCGGCGAGATGAAGGACCAGCCGCTGATCGACCTCTGGCAGGAAGACGGGCGCCACGACATGCGCCGTCTTGTCGAGGCCGTCATGGACGACGCGGCCGGCGTGGTCGGCGGCGTCACGGGGCGCACTCGTGCCGGCCACCCGATCGACCTCGAACTGCTGATGCTGCCGCTGCGCCATCGCGGCAAGACACATTCGCGCATCCTCGGCAGCCTGTCGCCAGCCACCGTCCCGGCCTGGATCGGGCTCGACCCCGTCGACAGCCTGCGCACGCTGTCGCTGCGGATGATCTGGTCCGGCAGCCGCGAGAGCATCGCGCTCGATCCGGCGGCCCGCCGCCGCCGTCTCGTCGTCCACGAGGGCGGACGCGCGCGCGAACGCGGCTGAAACACGGCTTTTTGCCCGAAGGCACCGCTTTGCGGCTGCAAATCGTTAACCCGACACGGTTAATGTGAGCCGATAGGCAGGTGCGGGCAGTAAGCCTTCGCCGCGCAATAGCGGATGTTCAGGATGCCTCCATTGGCCAGCGCCTTCGTGCGCCCGCAGGTAAACCCACTGGAGCGACGCCGCCATCGGCGCGTGGCGATGGGTCTGCTCGGTCGCTACATGCTGACCAATCGCAACGAATATCCCTGTCGCTCGATCGACATCTCACCCGGCGGCGTCGCCCTGATCGCGCCTGTCAGGGGCGGCATCGGCGAGCGCGTGGTCCTTTATCTCGAACATATCGGTCGTCTTGAGGGCGAGATCGTTCGCCATCTGCCCGACGGCTTCGCCATGAGCGTGTCCGCAACACCGCGCAAGCGCGACAAGGTTGCCGACCAGCTGACCTGGCTCGTCAACCGCCATACGCTCGGCCTTCCCGAGGATCGGCGGCACGAGCGCATCACGCCCAATCGCCCGCGCGCCAGCCTCAAGCTCGACGAGGGCGGCGAGCATATCGTGCGCCTCATCGACATCTCGCAATCGGGCTGTGCCATTGCCACCGAGCTGCGTCCGCGCCTCGGCGTCGGCTGCACGATCGGCCGCACGCAAGGCAAGGTCGTGCGTCATTTCGATAGCGGCATCGCCATCGAATTCATGAAGCCGATCCCGGACGGGCTCTTCGACGAAAACATCATTCTCTGATGGATGCCCGCCGCTGCGGCGGCACCGGATTTCCGCGGCGACAAGCCACGCAGCTGACAGGCGCGCGCGACCGCGCGGCCTGAGCTGCCTCGAAACCCGTTATCCGGGCACCGGGCCCGTGCTGCAAGGCGCCATCCGTGTCTCGGGCGGACGCCCCCTCGGAACGGCGCGGCGGCCAACAGCCTTTCCAAATGATGAAACGAATACAGAGCTTCCATGCCGCAAGTCTGAAGGATTGTTTTCGCTGATCGCGCACTGATCATGCCTGACAGCCGATAGTTGCAATTGTTGCGATTCAGTTCAGCACCGCACAAAACATGATCGTCTAGCTTTTTCCTCGGACAGGGAGGAAATCATGCTGAGACAGATGTTGGGTATCGCTGCGGAGCGCTCGCGACACCTCGCTCCATTTGCTATTGCCG
>JBIPLL010000758.1:0-3012 GCA_044368425.1 Beijerinckiaceae bacterium | reverse complement strand
CATGAATCCGTAGAACCCGCTGATCCCGATGGCGCGAAAGCCCGCCTCGCATAGCGCGATGGCCTTGAACTCGCCTTCAACGATCACCAAGTCTGGCTGGGTTTGAAGCTCGGGAAAGTCGGGAAGATAGGGATGCACGCCCGAGTCCACCCGCTGCGTGTATTTGCGATCCGCCAGAGGCTCATCAAGCCGCAGCCTGCCGAACGGTTTGCCGTTCACGTGGATTCCATACGGAATGTATATGCCCGCGAACTTCTGGCCGATGAGTTCGAGCGCTTCTTCTTCGCTTACATGCCGGATTTTCAAGGCGGCCAGGGTGCTCGCGCTGATGCCCGGCCGCGTCACGGCGCTGGTGTTGACAGTCTCGCTCAAAGGAAATCCTCCATGTGGTGGGTTTTATTCTGCGCCCATCAGAAAGGCCGGACGTGTCTTCATCGGGGCGTCCGGTCTTTGCATGATGGCTCATTGCGCCGCTGCGATTTCAGCCCGGCGCTGCTGGCGCTCCACATGTGATGACAGGCGGCGATTGGTCTTCAGATAGACGAGTACCTCACCTAGATCGTAGCGGACGACCGCGCCGAGCAAGACGTAGGGCAATCCTGCCTTGCGCAGGTTGACCAAGTGCCGAGTGCTGATCTTGAGAAGATCGGCAAGTTCCTTTTCAGTGAGCCACTGGCTCCGTGGGGTGAATGCTTGGATGTTCATACCCACGTGCGGCGTGTCAACCGACGGAGCGACAGATGGATCTTCGTTGCGCAACAAGGAACGGGTCCGGTTTGGGCGCTGCCGAAATGCCAGTGATGATCACACGCAATTCAACCCGGGACGGCTGCCTGGAACAGTAGTGAACCCTGATGAAATTGGGACACTTGGGACATGTTTTTGGCAATCCTTTTGTAGATGCAGAAAAAGCATATTTCCGCCTGCATCTGAAAACACCCCTTTTGTTTCGTGTGCGTCAGAAGAAGGAGCGTGTCCCCAATATCTAAAGTTCACCGCTCTTCATGTTTGTTCATGAGAACGACAAAATGCTTTTTTGCCCTATACAATAGGAGTCCCGAAAAAGTGTCCCAAGTGTCCCAACTTCACAGCCCTGCAACACCATGCGCAGCTGCGTGGTCTCTGTTCATGCGCGTGAGGACCCTCCAAGTGTCCCCAGTCTGTCCCGCGCTGTCCCCGGCTGTCCCCGGCTGGCATCTGGGTGAACGGACGCTACAACCGCGCTGCCGGATTCAATGCGGACCTGGAGAAGTGTTTCGAGGCTGGTCTCGCAGGATGGCGCGTGTTTCGGTTCGGACCGGATCAGATCACTATGTAGAATGTGGAGAGGCTGGTCACGACGATGGCGTGCAGCGGGTGTGACAGTTTGATCTCAGTCATTGTGCGGCATCCTGTGGCTTCTCGCCTTCGCCCGTGAAGAGGATGAGGCTGATGATCGCCACAATGTAGTCATGGCTAAGGGATCCCACAGGCAAGTCGGGAACGTCAAACAGCCGAAGCAAGTGACGCCGCAGCTCAAGCCCCCTCCTGGTCCAAGTGAAATGTCCGAAGCCGCGCTTCGTGTCGACAACGTGGGAAGTCGCAAAGCCGCGCTCGATGATGATGCGCGCCAGGCGCTGATAAAGCTCGTCAATTGGGTCCATGCTGGCGGCTCGCTTCATTTGGTTTCCGGCCCCTTCACCCCGCCCGCATCCGTGCACATGATGGTGAGCACTTCATCGATGGCTTTCCTGCACTCCTCCTGAATCGCCGTGGCATCCAGCCCCGAGAGGATCGGCGGCAGCTCGTTCTCGAACTTGTTGCGCAACATGTCCTTGGCCTTCGTGGCCTGCTCGGTCCACACTTGCCGCACCTCCTCAAGCGCCACATACTCGCGCTTCTTCACCGCCAGACGCAGCTCTTTCTCCTCCACTTCGGCAAGAAGCTTCCGGGCGCGCAGGCGGGTTTCCTCGTCCGCCTCGGCCTGTTCGCCATGCAGGTTGTTGCGCTTCATGAACCCCCTCCAGGCTTGGACATCATGGAACCCGTTGGCCATCGGATTCGGGGCGTCAGGCCGTTTGCGCCAGTTCTGGAGAGTCCGCCTCGTGACCCCGAGGATCTTCGCCAGCTCCACGTAGTTCTCCGCCACGGTGCGTGCATCGCCTTTGCCAGAGGCGGCCATGTCCTCCAGCATTGCCCTTTCGGATCGGCTCAAGTTCCCTCCTCGCTGGACGCGCTGGACCAGGTTGGCAAAATCGCGACTCAGGACCTTCTTAGCGAGGTCTGCGGGGATGGGTGGGTTGGGTTCCATGCCGGTGCGCGCGGTGTCAACGCGATGGGAAATGTCCCACGTTGTTTGACGCCGGCGCATGCGCATGAAAGCCGATTGTCCCACAGCACGGGATCGCAGGCCGCGGTGATGCCCAAGCCACGACGCATCGAGAACATCAATCCGTGGAATCTCTCGGTGAGCCGGTAGAGGCGGAGCGACTTGCGGCGCTCGGCGCAAAGTATGCCAGCCCCCGCGTCGGAGGTGCCTCTGCGAGCAGGGAGCGTCGCTCGCGATCCATTCGGGCTCCCGCGCCGCGCGACTCACTCACGGCCACGGTTGATGGGAACGTTCCCATCAAAACCGATCGTCAGTCTCAACAAGGAAGGCCTGGTGGATTTCATTTGGGTGCGTCTGCTCGCCTCGTGGTGATGGAGTATGCGCCTCGCTGCGGGGACGCTTGTGGGCTTCGTAAACGCTATTGAGACTGAAAAAGTGGGAAAGAGAAAAATCGATCCTCATACGATTTGAAAGGGGGGATTCCCAACCAAGGTCAGACGGGTTCTCGGAAAGAGATTCCCTTGCATGGAGGGGCACACATCGGCACTCGGCTGTAATCGGCGGCGAGCGTCGATCACGGGGTGGGTGTTGTAATTAAGGGAAAGCATCGAAACAGGGCGGCTGGTAATGGTTGTCATGACGCGGCTTGTTATCCCTTCTTCTTTCGGGTTTTGTGCTCGCGGACTAGAATCACTTTGGGTTGC
>JBIPLL010000028.1:0-12546 GCA_044368425.1 Beijerinckiaceae bacterium | reverse complement strand
CAGGCAGCACCCGCACCTCGTAGCCGGCGCGGCGCATCAGCGTGGCCTCGACCTGGTCACGCGACAGCACGTGGCCGCCGAGCGGCGGCCCGCCCTTCAGGACCGGCAGGTGGCATTGCTCGACGAAGGGCTTGATGCGCACCAGTGCGTTGTGCCCCCAGAACGGACCGCATTCGCCCGTCCACCACGCTTGCCCCATCGTGTAGGGCCGCATGCCGTGGCGCATCCCGAACTGGAAGACCCGCGCAAAGAAGGCGTTGGACGGCATGCCGACAACGAGGCTTTGCAGGATGCCGAGCTTCGGATGCGCCTCGCCGATGCGCGTCATCCGCAGGATCGCCTCGCCCGACATCACGCTGTCGGCATCGAGCGGCAGCATGAATTCGTAGGAGGCGCCCCAGCGCGTGCAGAAATCGCGGACATTGCCGGCCTTGTAGCCCTCATTGTCGGCGCGCCGGCGATAGACGAGCCGTTCCCCGAGCCCCTCGGCCTGCCGCCAGTGCTCGCTGGCAGCTTCTTCCGCTGCAGCAACCTGAGGATCATTGGTATCGGACAGGACGAAATAGTCGAAGGCGCCGCCCTGCCCCGTCGCGTCGAGGCTCGCCTTGACGACCCTGAGCCGGGCGAAGGCCCGCGCCGGGTCCTCGTTGCGCAGCGTCATCAGCACGGCGGTGCGCTGGGTCAGCGCGACATCGCGCTCGCCCGCAGCGACAAAGGCCGCAACAGAGGTCAGGCCGTCGCGCGCCAGATGCAGGCAGGCAAAGCCGATCACGGCATTCCAGAAGCCGAGCACGGTCCAGGGCAAGCCGATCGCAAAACAGACGAAGAGCGCGAGATCGACCAGGCTCCAGCCCGACGTCCCGAGGATCTGGCCAAGCCAGGCCATCAGCGTCAGATAGGTTCCGGCATTGAGAGCCAGCACAAGCCAGCGTCGACGGCTCAGTTCCGCTGTGGACTGTGTGCCCGTCGGCGTCGTAGAGCCAGCGGAGCCATGCACCGCGCTGTCGCCGCGCTGGCTGGCCGGGGGGATCGTCTCGGTCATGGGGCGGGTCTGGGCGATGTCAGTGGCGGCGGGATGAAGTCTCGCAGCAAGTAGAACGGGAGAGGCCGTAATGCCAGCCCCGCCACGGGGGGAAAATGACGGGGAGCCCTCGCGGGCTCGCACGGTCGGCTCTCCCGCCATCCCCGAATTTGCCCGCGCCCTCTGGCATGTGGGTGCCGGCGCCTGCGAAATTCGCTCGGAGGCGCTTGCGCAGCCGGCTGCGGACGAGATCCGCGTGCGCACGCTCTTTTCCAGCATCAGCCGCGGCACGGAGCGCCTCGTCCATCAGGGCCGCGTTCCTCCCGGCGAATATGAGCGAATGCGCGGGCCCAATATGGGCGGCGCCTTCCCCTTCCCCGTGAAGTACGGCTATTGCGCAGTCGGGATGGTCGAGAGCGGACCGGCAGACATGATCGGCCGCAACGTCTTCGCGCTGCACCCGCATCAGGATCGCTTCGCCCTGCCGGTCGAGGGCGTGACCCTGCTGCCGCCCGGCCTGCCGGCTCGCCGCGCCACGCTCGCCGCCAATATGGAGACGGCGCTCAACGCGATGTGGGATGCCGGCGCCGGGCCTGCCGATACGATTGCTGTCGTCGGCGGCGGCATTGTCGGCCTTCTGGTGGCCCATCTTGCCGCCCGCCTGCCGGGCGCCCGCGTCACGCTGGTCGATCCGGATGCCGGACGCGCCGGCCTCGCGGAGCTGTTCGGCTGCGCCTTCGCGACGCCTGACGCGGCTCCGCGCGATTCCGACATCGTCTTTCACGCCAGCGCCAGTGCGGCCGGGCTTGCCACGGCCATCGCCTGCGCCGGCCACGAGGCGCGCATCGTCGAGCTGAGCTGGTACGGCGAGGGAAGCGTCGCGGCACCGTTGGGAGGCGCCTTCCACAGCCGCCGCCTGACGCTGGCCGCAAGCCAGGTCGGCACCATTGCCCCGTCGCGCCGTCCGCGCTGGGATTATGCCCGCCGCATGGCAGCCGCGCTCGACCTGCTCGCCGATTCCCGCCTCGATGCGCTGGTGGCACGGGAGGTGGCCTTTGCCGACCTGCCGCGCGAAATGCCGGCAATCCTGACCGCCTCGACCGGGCTCGCGCCCGTGATCCGCTACGAATGAGAGGAAGAACCATGTCCGCCCATTACGCCGTCGAGGTCCGCGACCGCATCATGATCGCCCATTCCCTGCCCGATCCCTTCTTCGGGCCCGCGCAGCACATGCATGGCGCGACCTTCGTGGTCGATGTGGCCTTCTTCCGGGAAACGCTGACGAAGCAGAATGTCGTGGTCGATATCGGCGCGGCGCTGGATGTGCTGTCGCGCACGCTCAAGCCGCTGGCCTACAAGAACCTTGACGAGCTGCCCCAGTTCAAGGGCGTGCTGACCACGACCGAATTTCTCTGCCGCCACGTCTTCGATGCGATGATCGCCGCGATCCGTGCGGGCGAGCTGGGCGAGGATGGCAAGGGCCTGTCGCGCATCCGCGTCACCATGCACGAGACCGACCTCGCCCGCGCTTTGTTCGAAGGGCCGGTCGCCCTGTGAAACCCTTCGCCTTCGTCATTCCCGGCGATCTCGGCCTGCCGACAGGCGGCTATGCCTATGACCGCGCTGTTCTGGCAGGCTTTGCGCGGCGCGGCCTGCCGCTGTCGCATCTGGCACTGCCAGGCTCCTGGCCTGCACCGGACGCGCGCGGGCTCGACGAGGCCCGCGCGGCCCTGCTGGCCACACCGCCGGCAAACGGTCTCTTCATCGACGGGCTCGCCGGCGGGGCCATGCCGGTCGATTTCATCGCCGCGCTCGCGCCGCGCCCCATCGTCGCCCTCGTTCATCATCCGCTCGGCCTTGAGACCGGGCTCGATGCCGCCACGAGCCGCACGCTGATCGAGAGCGAACGCGCGGCGCTGGCCTTCGCCCGGCATGTCGTCGCCACGAGCCCGTTGACGGCGCGGCTGCTGGCATCCGATTTCGCGGTACCGGCCGGCAACATCACCGTGGCCGAGCCCGGAACCGATCCGGTTGCCTTGTCGCGCGGCACGAAAACGCGCGATGCGGCCGCCCCTCTCGCGATTCTTGCGGTCGGCTCCCTCGTCCCGCGCAAGGGCTATGGCGACCTGCTCGACGCGCTCGCGGGACTGGCCGGCCTCGACTGGCACCTGACCATCGTGGGCTCCGACGACCGGGATCTCGCCACGACCGCGTCCCTGCGCGCCCGGGCAAAGGCGCCCGATCTCGTCGGCCGCGTGACGCTCACGGGCGCCCTGTCCGGCGCCGATCTCGCCGCCCGCTATGATGCCGCCGACCTCTTCGTGATGTCCTCGCATTTCGAGGGCTACGGCATGGTTCTCGCGGAAGCCCTGGCCTTTGGCCTGCCCATCGTCACGACCACAGGCGGGGCGGCGGCGGAAACGGCACCCGACGATGCCGCGCTGAAGGTGCCGCCCGCCGATGTGCCCGCGCTGCGCGACGCCTTGCGCCACGCGATCGGCGATCCCGGTCTGCGCGCACGCCTGCGGACAGCAGCGAGCCGGGCAGCGGCTGGCCTGCCGCGTTGGGACGATACCGTGACCCGCATCGCACAGGTACTTCAGGAGCAGACGACATGAGCGGTTTCAGCGCCGATTGGCTTGCCTTGCGCGAACCCGCCGACCACGCGGCCCGATCGCCTCATGTGCTCGCGGCCGTGGTCAACGCCTTCACGGGCGCGGGGCATATGAGCATCGTCGATCTTGGCTGCGGCACGGGCTCCAACCTGCGCGGCACGGCCCTCGCACTGCCCGCCCTGCACCAGAGCTGGACGCTGGTCGACCACGACCCCGCCTTGCTCGAAGCCGCGCGCGCCGCACTGCTCGCCTGGGCCGACGAGGGCAACGAGCGGGGCGAGGAACTGCATCTGCGCAAGGGCGACCGCGAGATCCTCGTGGACACCCGCGTCGCGGATCTGGCGAGCGATCTCGACCGTGTGCTCGACTGGCAACCCGATCTGATCACCGCCGCCGCACTGTTCGATCTCGTTTCGGCGGACTGGATTGCCAGATTCGCGGCAAGCTGCGCCCGCCGTCGCCTGTCCTTCTATACGGTGCTGACCTATGACGGCCGGGAAATCTGGGAGCCGGCCCATCCGCTGGATGCAGCCGTCAATGCCGCCTTCCACGCCGACCAGACGCGCGACAAGGGCTTCGGTCCCGCCGCCGGCCCAGGTGCAGCCCGAGCGCTGCGCGAGGCTTTCGCCGCACAGGGCTACAGGCTCACGACCGGAGACAGCCCGTGGCGGCTGGCGCCCGACCAGGCAGACCTGATCGCGGAACTTGCAGACGGGATCGCGGCAGCCGCGCGCGCGACCGGACAGGTGACCGCCGATCAGGCGGCGCAATGGCGTAAAGCCCACGACCGCACCGCAAGCGTTCTGATCGGTCATGAGGACGTTTTCGCAAGATCCTCCTGACAAGCCGCCGCCCGATCAGCCGAGCATCCGCCGCATGACCCCGTCGCGGTAATGGAAGGCATGCAGCAGGGCTGCCCCGATATGGCCGATGACGAGCGCCGCCATCAGCATGGCGCCGGCCTTGTGGACGACGAAGACGATCTTCGCCGTCTCGAAGCCGCCGGGCAGGTTGACCGGAACCGGAACCGTCCAGAACAGGTTGACGGGCGCGCAGCACATCGACGTGCCGACATAGCCGGCGAGCGGCACGATCACGATCAGCACATAGAGCACGTGGTGCACCGCCCCCGATGCCTTGCGCTGAAACGGGGTAAGCGACGCCTCCGGGGGCGGAACGCCGAGTCCGACGCGTGCCGCAACGCGAATGACCGCCAGCACGAACACGATGATGCCGAAGCTCTTGTGAAGCTCGTAGGTCGCGTTCTTGAGCCCGCCATCGCCCATATTGGTCATTGTAATGCCCATGGGAATGAGCGTCAGGATCAGGGCGGCCATGGTCCAGTGAAGCGCGCGCTGCAAGGCGCCATAGCGCGCGAGCACCCCGCGATCCGCCTTGAAACCGGTCTGTTCCGACATCCAGCCCTCCCGAGATGCTCCGCCAGTCCGGCCAAGAATAGTGCATGATCGCAATTGCGCCACCGCAACGTCTTGGCGCAGCCGCACCCCTTGACGACGCATTGCTGCGAAGCCCGGACATGGCTTGCCAATTCAGATCGGCAGCGAGCGATTCCACACGTGCCCGTTGCATTTGACCGTGATATAGCGAACTGCCGGCTGGACATGACCGTATGACCGCCTATCTGGTGCTTTCTGCGGCGTGCCGCATCGGCATCGGTAGCGGTTGTGAACGATAGGTCCGGAACGACGTTTCGACAAATGGGCTCCGGCGGATCCGCATCCGCTCAGGAATCGCCCGGATGAGGCGCAGATGAGTCAGGCGCACGCGATGATCGATCTTCTCGACAACCAGGACAGCGTGTCCGTCGAGCGGGCTCTGGCCGAGTTCCGCGCCGGGCGTCCCGTGCTCGTCACCGATGACGGGGAGGCGATCCTCATCTGCGGCGTAGAGACCATCGACCCCGACCTTGCAACACGGCTTGACGGCGTGGCGCAGGGGCGAGGCCGTCTCGTCCTGCCAGCCGCGCGCCTGCGCCGTCTCGGGCTTGAGCGCGAGGTCTCCGGCACCATCGCATTGCCGAGCCTCGACCTTGCCCGTGTCGAGACCCTGGCCCTGCGCATCGACGCCCGCATTGACGCGCCCGTCGGCCCGGTGACGGCCGTCGACGAGGCCGCACTCGATCTGGCGCGCCTTGCGCTGGCATTGCCGGCTGTGATTGCTGTGCCGGTCGATACCGCTTCGGTGCCTGCCTCGATCTGCCGCGTCAGCGGCGAGGAAGTGCGTTTCTATCGACGCGCCCAGCTGCGCGAGCTGCATATCATCAGCCGCGCGCCGGTTCCGCTCGAACATGCCCAGCAGACCGAATTCGTCGTGTTCCGCGGCGGCGAGGGCATGCGCGACCAGGTGGCGATCATCGTCGGCAAGCCCGATTTCACCAAGCCGGTCGCTGTCCGCCTCCATTCGGCCTGCCTGACGGGCGACCTCTTCGGCAGCCTCAAATGCGATTGCGGCGACCAGTTGCGCGACACGGTCGGCTGGATGGCCCAGAATGGCGGCGGCATCCTGCTCTATCTGGATCAGGAAGGGCGCGGCAACGGCATCGCCAACAAGATGCGCGCCTACAAGCTGCAGAGCCAGGGCTTCGACACCTATGACGCCGACGAGGTGCTTGGTTTCGACCTCGACCAGCGCCGCTTCGAGTTCGCAGCCCACATGCTGAAGCTTCTGGGCGTGACGCAGGTGAGCGCGCTCACCAACAATCCGCTCAAGATTGCGGCCTTGCGCGACAGCGGGCTCGATGTCGTCACCGAGCAGCGTGTCATCGGCCGCCCCACGGCCGAGAACGTGCGCTATCTCGCCTCCAAGCGCGACAAGGCCGGCCATTTCATCGATGTCGAGGCGCTGATGGCCCGCGCGACGCCGGCCGAATAAGCCCGCGATGGACGGACGCGCCATGCCGCCCTCCGCAGCGGGGGACAGAACCGGCTGGCGTCTCGCCTTCGCCGGCTTCGCACTCGCATGGCTCGTTCTCGCCTGGCCATGGCTGTCGGGCGAGCTGACGATCCCTTGGGACGCGAAGGCGCATTTCCACCCGCAGCTCGTCTTCCTGGCGCAATCGATCCATGCGGGCGAATGGCCGTTCTGGACGCCCCATGTCTTCGCGGGACATCCCCAGATCGCCGATCCGCAATCGCTGATCTTCTCGCCGCCTTTCCTGCTGCTGGCCCTGCTGGATCCCGCGCCCTCGTTGCGCGCGGCCGATACAGCGATCTTCCTGACGCTGGCAGCGGGCGCCCTTGCTCTCATGACATGGGCCCGCGATCGCGGCCTGCATCCGGCGGCTGGCCTCCTGATCGGCCTGTGCTTCGCCTTCGGCGGCTCTGCAGCGTGGCGCATCCAGCATCTGGGCCAGATCATAAGCCTGTCATGGCTGGCTCTGTCCTTCTGGTTCCTGTCGCGTGCCATCGAACGCGGGCGGCTGCGTGACGGCCTGATGGCCGGCTTCTTCGCGGCGCTCATGGTGCTGGGGCGCGATCAGGTCGCGCTGCTCGGCGTTGGCCTGCTGATGGCAGCAGGCCTGACCTGGTTCGCATCGGCCTGGCGGCAGGGGCGCAGCCTGCGCCCGATCGTCCTCGCGCTGATCGCGGGTGCCGTGCTGGGCGCGCTCGTCATCGCGCCGCCGGTCCTCTGGACTGCGCTGCTTCAGGGCGATTCCAATCGCCTTGTCATCGACGCGGCCGGTGCGGGACGCGGCTCGCTCCATCCCGCCCTGCTGCTGAACGGGATCGCCCCTCTCCTGTTCGGCACGGCCGGGCCGCTTGAGGATTACTGGGGTCCGCCCAGCCCGATCTGGGGGCCGGTCGACCTGTATCTCGCCCGCAATATGGGCCATGTCTATGCGGGCATCCTGCCCGCCGCGCTCGTCCTTGGTGCCCTTCCCTTCGCATTGCGTGGCGGGGGACGAGACCTGGCATTCGTCGCGGCCGCCTTCGTGGCGACGCTGGTCTATGCGCTCGGCCGCTACACGCCGGTCTTTGAACCGATCTTCGCTGCCGTTCCGGGTATCGGCCTGTTCCGTCGCCCGGCAGACGCGACATTCGTGCTCGGGCTGCTCTTCGCACTGCTCGCGGGCCTCCTGCTCGACCGCTGGCTGCGCAGCCCGCGAACCATGCCGCTGCGCGCCAGTCTGGCGCTTGCAGGGGCGCTGATCGCAGCCGGCCTTGCAATGGCTGTCGGGGTCGCGCTTGGCAAGGACCGGCTGGCATTCGCCCTGCCACGTCTCGTCGAGGCAGCTCTCTGGTCCGCGGCTGCACTCGTCGTGCTCGGCACGCTGCGCCGCGCGCGCTCCACCGCCCTTGCCGTCCTCGCGCTTGGGGCGTTCCTCACGCTGGATCTCTGGCGCGCCAACGGGCCGAGCGAGTCGACCGCGTTGCCGGCCCGAACCTATGACGTGCTGGAGCCGACGAGCCGCAACGAAACGATCGCGCTCCTCAATCGGCTGACACAGGCAAGCGCCGGCCCTGATCGCCGCGACCGCGTGGAGCTGACCGGCCTCGGATTCCATTGGCCCAATGCGAGCCTTGTCCACCGCCTCGACAACACATTGGGCTACAATCCCGTCAGGCTTCGGCTGTTCACGCAGGTCACGGGCGCGGGCGATCATGTCGCCTTGCCCGACCAGCGCCAGTGGTCCCCGGCCTACCCGTCATGGCGCTCGCCGATGGCCGATCTTCTCGGCTTGCGCTACATCGCGACCGGCATCGAGGCTCATCGCATCGATCCACGCCTGAAGACGGGCGACCTGACGCTTGTCGCCCGCACGCCCGACGGCTTCGTCTACGAGAATCCCCGCGCCCTGCCGCGCGTGCTGGTGGTGCCGGCCTTGCGCCGGATCGACGAGACGGCAATCCTCGAACGCGGGCAATGGCCCGATTTCGACCCGCGCCGCGAGGCCATTGTCGACAGCTCGGCACCTGTCACACAGACGGGCAACCCGGACGCGCCAGCGGGAGAGGCGCGGCTCATCGCCTATGGCAATACGCGCATCCGCATCGAGGCGCAGGCCCCGCAGGGCGGCTTTCTCGTGCTCAACGATGTCTGGCATCCCTGGTGGCGCGCCCGGATCGATGGCCGCGACGTGCCGATCCTGCGCGCCAACCTGATGATGCGGGCCGTGGCCCTGCCGCCCGGCCGGCATGTCGTGGAATTCACGTTCCACCCGGTGGCGGGCGCCCTCGCTCAGCTTAGACGGCGCTGACGGCCCTCAAACCAGCCGGGTCATGCTCGCGACCACCGTATCGGCAAAGGGAGCCAGCCGCTCCGTCAATATGGCCGGCGAAATCTCGTCGCCCGGAGCAATCTCGTCGCGGTGAATGCCGCCTGCAACGAACAGGGCATCGAAGCCCATCATCGCCGCACCGGCAATGTCGGTGCGCAGCGCATCACCGATCACGAGGACACGGGACGGATCGGGCATATGGCCCATCAGCTCGCGCGCTTCGGCGAGTGCGAGATCATAGGCCGGCCGGTGCGGCTTGCCGCACCAGGTCACTGTGCCACCCATCTGCTCGTAGATCGCAGCGAGCGATCCGGCACAGGGCAGCAGATGCGCGCCCACATGCACGACGAGATCGGGATTGCCGCAGATGAAAGGCAATCCGAGGGCATGGCACGCAGCGAGCTCGGCGCGGTAATCCTCCGGGCTCTCGCTGCGATCGTCGCGCAATTCGGTCGCGACGATGACCTGCGCGCGCTCCAGCGGCACGATCTCGACGGCGAGCCCGTCGAAAACCTCCGCATCGCGCGAGGTTCCGATATGGTGGACACGCGAAAACCCGCTTGTGCGCACCGCTTCGCGCGTCACGTCACCCGAGGTCACGAGCCGGTCCCAGGCCGTGCGCGGCACCCGCTTCATGTCGAGCACGCCGGCGACCTGCTCCGAGGGCCCCGGCGCGTTCGACAGCAGGACCACGCGCCCGCCCTGCGCCCGATAGGCGGCAAGCGCGGCGCAGGCCTCGGGATAGGCCCAGACGCCGTCGTGAACGACGCCCCAGACATCGCTGATGATCAGATCATAGCCGGCGAGAAGCTCGCCGGCCTCGCTGAGGATGCGGGTCATGTAGACGCGTCAGCCGCGACGGTTGAGAAAGTCGGTCGCCTTGACGACCAGCGCAGTGCCAAGCGCGTTCTTGAAGAGCGTCGCGGCATAGAAGGGCGCCACGCCCGCGATCCAGGCCTTCTCGGCACCGATGATCGTGGCGAGCCAGGCAAAGCCCAGCGCGAGGATCAGCACGTGCCCGACCGCCATCACGCAGAACAGGCGCAGGAAGCCTCGCCCATACCCGCGCTCCACCAGGAAGCCGGTAACGGCCGCCGCCACCACGAAGCCCAGAAGATATCCGCCCGTCGGCCCCATCATGTAGGGAAGACCAAGGCCCTTGTCCGGCGTGCCGGCAAAGACCGGCAGGCCCATTGCACCCTGCGCCAGATAGAGGACGACGGTCGCAGCACCGAGCCGGGAGCCATAGGCGGCGCCGAGCATGAGCACGACCATGGTCTGCATCGTCATCGGGACCGGCCAGAAGGGTACCTGCACCTTGGCCGAAAGCGTCAGCAACGCGGTCCCGAGCAGCGCCAGCACGACCTGGCGGATCGCGCCGCTGCGACGGTCTCCATTCGCGGGCCAAAGGAGATGGGCCAGCGTGCTAGGGGCCGCGCTCGTGGTGCCTGCGCTGATCGCCATGGTTGATTTCTCCTGAAGCTGGCAAATCCGATCGTGGACAGACGATTAACAAAAGAGGCGCGCAGGCTCTATAGGAATTGAGGCGATGACGGCACCGCAAATGCACGAACCGTGGATAAGATTGCGCCAGTGAGGGTGCATGATGGGCCAGATGCAGGAACCCTGGACGCGACCATGACCGACAGCTTGCAATTTGACCGGGAACAGCCAGCCGGGGAACTCGAACAGCTGACGCCGCTTGTACGCCGGCTGGTGGCGCCCAACCCCGGCCCGTTCACCTTTACCGGCACCTGCAGCTACCTCATCGGGCGCCGCAAGCTCGCGCTGGTCGATCCCGGTCCCGAGGACGAGGGGCACATCAGGTCTCTGCTGCGCGCCATGGATGGCGAGACGCTGACCCATATCCTCGTCACCCACACGCACCGCGACCATTCGCCCGCCGCACGCCGCATCGCTGAGGCGACGGGCGCGCGCATCGTGGGCTGCGCCCCGCATCGCCCGGCCCGCGCCCGCCACGAGGGCGAGCAACCGGCACTCGACGCAAGCAGCGACAGGACCTATCGCCCCCATGTCGAATTGGCCGAAGGCGATGTGGTGGCCGGCCCCGGCTGGACCCTGTCGACGATCGCCACCCCCGGACATACCGCCAACCACCTCTGTTTCGCGCTGCGCGAGGAAAATGCCCTGTTTTCCGGGGATCACGTCATGGCCTGGTCGACCTCCATCGTCGCCCCGCCCGATGGCGCGATGGGTCCCTACATGGACTCGCTCGAACGGCTGCGCTCCCGCGAGGACGAGATCTACTGGCCGGGCCATGGCGGACCGGTCAAGGATCCCGCCCGTTTCGTGCGTGCCCTGATGGGGCACCGCCGCCAGCGCGAAGCTGCAATCCTGCGCCGGATCGCCGCCGGCGACACCACGATCGGCCAGATCGTTCCCGCGATCTATGAGGGCCTCGCTCCTGCCCTGCACGGCGCCGCCGCCCTGTCGGTCCTGGCCCATCTGGAGGACATGGCGCAGCGCGGCCTCGTCGCAAGCGATGGCCCCCCGACCCTTGCGGGGCAATTCACCCCGGCCTGAACCTCAGCGCAGGCTGGCGAGGAAATTGATCTCGTCGGTCAGCCGGGACACCCGAGCGGCATTGGTGCCGAAATCGTGGCGACCATAACGCGAGGCGGAACGAATATCGATCCGCGCCCCGTCCGCCCGCGGCCGGATGCGGATGGTCACGTCATCGGGGAAGCGCAGGATCGGCGTGCGGTCCACCGCCTCGATCCGCCCAAGTCCCGAACGCCCGCCCGGCCGCACGGCCTCCACGACGGTGAGCCCCCGCGCACGCACCGCACGCCGGACGATGTCGAAGGCTTCCTCCGCCGTGACGTCGAGATAGATGGGCGCGAGCGCCGGATAGGCCTCCCGCTGCACGCGCCGGGCCTGCGCGCCGGGATCGGCCGCGACACGCCCGCCACGGGCATCGAGCGCGGCCCGCGAGCGCGAGAAGCCGGGCGGATCATCGAGATCGGTGCTGATGTCGTTGATGGCGGGCAGGAGCAGCCCGCGCGTGAGGAACCACGCCGGTCCGGCGAAGATCGCGCCCGCCAGAACAAATGCGAGGATCGCACGACCGAGCCCCGGCGCCCCCCGTTGCCAGACGGCGACGAAACCCGCCATCGCCAGCAACAGGACGAGAAGCGCGATCAGCGCGGCAGAACCGACGAGCACGAAGCCCGTATTCATATCGACGCGCTCGGAGCGGATCAGCCAGACGCTGATCAACGCGATGCACACCGCAAACCACGCGACATGGCGGCTCCAGATCGCCGCCCGCGACATCGGTTCCTCGATGATCAGTCGCCGCATCGATCAACCCGCAATGATTCGATGTCACTTTACAGCGAACGCAGTTCCAGGCCAGACCCGCTGGCACTGGCGCAGGCCCCACAACGCAAAAGGCCGCCCGGAGGCGGCCTTGATCATGCGGGACCGAAACGGCCTCAGGCTGCGGCATCCTTCGGACGAACCTCGGCGGAATAGTCTTCCATCAACGTGCGGCCGATATTCCCAATTGTGAAGGAATAGGGTCCGATCTCCGAGACGAGCGTCACCTCGGCAGCGGTGCCCGTGATGAAGCACTCGGAGAAATCCGCCATCTCCTCGGGACGAATCCGGCGTTCGATCACCTCGAAGCCCCGCTCGCGCGCCAGGTC
>JBIPLL010000463.1:0-3019 GCA_044368425.1 Beijerinckiaceae bacterium | reverse complement strand
CAACGGCGCGCGCCTCGTCGGCCGCCTGCGGACGCAGGCCGTGATCGACGGTGCCCACCACAATGGGCGGCCAGCCGCCGCTGTCCTGCCGGATCTGCGCGGCAACGAGCAGCAACATAGCAAGCGAGTCCGGGCCACCTGAAATGGCGAGCACCGCACCGGGCAACGCACGAAGAGGCGACAGGAGCCCGCGAGCCTCGTCGTCGGAGATGGGCGCGGCCCCGTCCAAGCGCGAACCGGATCAGCCGGTGCAGCGGATCCGCCGCTGCTCGCGATCGAGCCGCTGGCGGAAGGCGTCGCTCGCGCGCGGATAGTCGCGCTCCGCCTTGGCGAGCGTCGCGCAGGCCTGGTCGCGCGCGCCAAGGGCATTGAGCGAGGTGCCGAGCTTCAGGAGGGCGTCGGGCGCACGGGCCGCGCGCGGATGGTCGGTCGAGACCTTCAGGAACTGTTCCGCCGCCTCGCGATGGCGCCCGCGCTGGAGATAGCTGTCGCCGAGGAAAAAGAGCGCATCCGGAACCAGCCCGTCGCGGGGATGGGACTGCAGGAACTGGCGAAAGCCCATTTCGGACGCCTCGAACTGCTTCTGCTGGAACAGCGCGAAGGCCGCGTCATAGGTCTCGCGCGGCGAGGCATTGCCGCTCGCGGCGATGCTGGGGCGGGAGGTGCCGGGCGCCCGCGCCGCGCCGCTCAGGTCGAGCGGCTGCGGGCCGGCTTGCGCTCCATCCTCAGCGATGATGCCCTCGATGGCCCCGCGTTGCGGGCCGCCTGCGAGATTGCGCGGTTGCCCCGGGGACTGCGGTTGTGCGGCCGGATCGAACGCATCTCCCCGCCGTGCGGGCTGCGCGGCATTGGGGGTCGTGCCTGATGGCGCACGCGCCCCGCCGCGCTCCTGCAGGCGGAACTCCACGTCCTCCTGGAAGCGCTTGAGCTGCTCCTGAAGGCGACGGTTCTCGAACTGCAGCTGCTCGATCTGGCCCGACAATTGCCGCACCTGGCCCTCGAGCCGGCTGGTGCGCAACAGGAGATCGGTGGGATCCTGCGCAACAGCGGGGCCCCCGAGCAGACCCGCCGCGACCAAGAGCATGGCCCCCGCCCGGAAGGCGCGGACCGTCAGACCCGGGCGCGGCAGCGCCGGGGCGGGCGGGAGGCGGTACGCTGGGTGCGACATGTCGACCTCTCGTGAGAGCGCAGGCCGCCTTCGGCTGCGCCAGACAGCGCGATCAGGAACCGGCGGCGCCCTGCAGCAGCGTCACCGACCGGCGGTTCTGGGACCAGCAGGAGATGTCGTTGCAGACCGCGACCGGACGGGTCTTGCCATAGGACACGATGCGCATCCGGCTCGCAGCGATGCCGCGCGAGGCGAGGTAGTCGCGCACCGACTGGGCACGGCGGGCGCCGAGCGCATAGTTGTATTCCGCCGTCCCGCGCTCGTCGGCATGGCCCTCGATCGTGAAGACATAGCGGGGATATTGCGACAGCCATTGCGCCTGCTTGTCCAGGGTCGCGATGCCGGTCGAGGTCAGGTCGGTCGAATCGGTTTCGAAGAAGACGCGATCGCCGACATTGACGACGAAGTCCTGCATGCTGCCGGGCGTGGCCGCGCCGCCGGCACCGAAGCCGCCCGCGCCATCCGCATTGGCATTGGGATTGGAGGAGCAGGCCGCCACCGAGAGGGCGGCCACGACCGCGAACGCGAAGCGCGCGGCGCGGGGAGTGGCAAGCAGGGAAAGCATCGTCGTCTCCTTGGAATCTGGAAGCGGCAGCTGGACACTCCGCCCATTCGCGACAAGCGTTAAGGTCGCCATGGTTAACTGAAGGTTCCGTCAACCTTGATGGTTCCTTGCCGGATCGCCTGGCGGTGTGCTGGCGCACGGAAAGCTTTGATCAGGGTTAATCGCGTGTGAATGCGGCAGCCGGGTGACGCTCAGCGCCCCTCTGTCAGGAGCGGTGACCAGGTCGGGTCCGAGCTGAAACCCGGCGTGGGCACCGGCACCTCGACCCGCCCCGTAATGTCGACCATGTAGAGCTTGCCGCCGGCCTGCCCGCCCGGATCCCGGTAGAACATGATGTACTGGCCGTTCGGCGCCCAGGTCGGCGTCTCGTTGTGGAAGCCCTCGGTCAGGATACGTTCGCCCGAGCCGTCGGGTTTCATCACACCGATGGCGAAGCCACCGGCGCGGCGCTTGGTGAAGGCGATGAGGTCGCCGCGGGGCGACCACACGGGCTGGGCGTAGGAACCTTCGCCGAACGAGACGCGCCTGGCCCCGCCCCCTGCCGCGCTCATGATATAGAGCTGCTGCGAGCCGCCCCGGTCGCTTTCGAACACGATTTGCGCGCCGTCGGGCGAGAATGAGGGCGAGGTGTCGATCGCCGCCGTATCGGTCAGCCGCGTCGAGGAGCGCGAGCGCAGGTCGACGAGATAGAGATTGGCATTGCCACCCTGCTGGAGGCTGAGCACGATGCGCGCGCCGTCGGGCGAGAAGCGCGGGCTCGACGTCATGTCCGGGAAATTGCCGACAACCTCGCGCTGCAGGCTGTCGAGATTGAGCAGGGTCACGCGCGGCTGCTCGCCGATGCGCTGCGCCATATAGGCGATGTCCTGCGTCGCGGGCGAATAACGCGGCGTGACCACGATCTCGTTGCCCTGGGTCAGGTAGCGCACATTGGCGCCGTCCTGATCCATCACGGCAAGGCGCTTGCGTCGGTTCTCCTTCGGCCCCGTCTCGTCGACGAACACGACGCGCGAATCGAAGAAGCCGCCGATGCCGGTGATCTTCGTATAGACGGCATCCGACACGATATGGGACACGCGCCGCCAGGCCGAGGGGTCCGTCATGTATTGCTGGCCGACGATCTGCTGGCCTGACAACACGTCCCAGAGCCGGAATTCCGTCCGTTGCCGGCCCGACGCATCGCGTGTGACGCGGCCCGTGACGAGCGCCTGCGCGCCCGCGGCCCGCCAGGCCTCGAAATTCGGGGCACTGTCGAAATTCGGGCGTTCCGGGAACCGCGCGCGGTC
>JBIPLL010000730.1:0-3020 GCA_044368425.1 Beijerinckiaceae bacterium | reverse complement strand
CCGGAACGCTGATGGCTGCCGTAGTGCCAAGCGCCGTGGCGTTGCTCAATTGCAACGTGCCCGCATTGACGGTGACCGCGCCAACGAAGCCGGGGTTGCTGACAGCGATGTCCATGAGGCCGTTGTTGGCCTTAACGAAACCGTTGGCTGCACCAAACGCAGCATTGAGTGTCAACGTCCTGTCCTGAACGACTTCGATGACGTTATTGGCCGCCGTGGCGTTGTTGAAGTTAATCGTGCGCGAGGTGGTGATGTTATCCGCTGCACGGAAGGTGGCCGTGGTGCCATTGAGCGTGATGGTATTGGCGAGATCACCGAGCGCACCATCGCTAGTCGCGGCAAGCACGCCACCGGTCACCGTGAGGTTCCCAATGAAATCATTGGTTGCGTCCGAAAGAAGCAGGGAACCCGCCCCCGTCTTTGTCAAACCTGCACCAACGGTGGTGCCGGTCACCTTACCAGCGAGGACGAGGCCTTGAACGACATTGGAGGCAGTGCCTCCAGTTACGCTAAACGTCGGGGCACCGGAACTCAGGTCAGTGGTTCCCGTGAAACGCAGGCCATATCCATTGGTGTTCGTCACCGTCAGCGTTCTGGCGGAATCAATCGTGAGGTTATTCAGGTCGATGGTTTTATTCAAAGCGGTCGAACCCGGAAAACCTGCCGTGCCGGTGCGGTCCACCGAAATTTCGCTGTTGGCCTGAAGGTACACGTTATCACCAAAGGTGATGTTTTGCCGATTGCCAAAACCGTTACCGTTATCCCGGAGAGCCAAAGTTCCCCCATTGAGAGAAAGTGTGTTAGCAGCACTGCTATTGAGCGCAGTCGCGCCAACGGCAACCAAGGTCCCGCTGTCCAACTGTACCGTGCCCGTGAAACTGTTGTTACCCGAAAAAACCGTCACACCATTCGAAGTGCCCCCAACCCCATTGATGGTGATGCTGCTGGAGGCCGACTCCGTGATGTTGCCACTCAGCACAAGCAATCCAGTCGTGTTGGCATTTGAGTTGGTGATGGTCAGATTCTCGTCGAGCACGATTCCTGCGGAGATCACATCCGTCGCTGTGGCCAGAGCAGATTTTGAAAGCAAGGCGCCAAGACCGCCATTGTTCAAGGTGATCGTATTTCCGGTTCCCGACTGGAGGGTGTAACCAAAAAAGCCTGTGCCCGGGTCACCAATGTTCAGTGTGCCCGTCGTGGCATTGATGTCCAGGTTGATGATCTGCGCTGCCGTCAGGTTCGCCGTCAGATTGATGATGTCACCCGGCGCATTCGCAGGAACGCCACCTGTCCAATTGCCCCCTGTGTTCCAAGTGAAGGGACCCGCCGTGGTCGGAGTCCAACTGAAGGTCGCAGCCTGACTCTGAACCGTCCATAAACTGAAACAGGCGAGCAGCAGGGCTGTGACCGGCGTCCTCAAATTGAGTCGGAACCACCTCAGGAGGGGGCTGCCTTTGACCAAGGGGGTGGGAGGGTTGCGGTGTGTTGTCATAAAATTGGAAACAGTGGGACGGGGAGGCGAAATTGACCGAATTAAAAAGAAGGAATATTGCGCGACCTAATGGGACCGTTTGGACAGGAGCTTCAAAGACATCGACGCGCTGGAAGGCCCATGGGATAAGGGATTCAGCGTGATGCGCAGACAAGTGACTGAGCACGAAGGGAATTCGCGGTTCAAATATTTCGACATTTTTCGGATGATAAATCTCATTCAATCATGGATTGCCGGCAGATGACAATGTTTTTTTGTGAACTTTTTCATTCCTGCAGAGGTTTAGCGGGGGTCGGGAAATGGCTTAGTTTATGGGGTTTAGAGGAAGGTCGGATGACCCCGAAAGGGGGCGAAAACCGGGCTGGAAAGGGGCGTGCCTTTTCGGGAAAGGTGGGGTTTTCTCATGAATGAGAATTCAAGGCAAGGGCGGCGCTTGGGGACCCAGCGCCCTGCCGGGGGGACTGGGGAATTTACACCGCAAGAGATTGGAGAGACGCGAGAGGAGCGGAGGACGGGATGGGGGAAGGAATGGAACGGAAATACAGGTTTCAGGGTTCGGGAAGGCAGGAGAATCGGGTAGACCAGAATGGAGGGGGGAGGGGGGAGGAGGGTTGGAGGGAGGGAGGGAGGGAGGGAGGGTTGGAGGGTTGGAGGGTTGGAGGGTTGGAGGGTTGGAGGGTTGGAGGGTTGGAGGGTTGGAGGGTTGGAGGGTTGGAGGGGATCAAGCACGTTGTTCTTCAGTTTGTGGTGGGCTCCGGGGAGGACGCTGAAGCGTGAACAACGTACAGGTTCGGTTTAGCTTGTGGTGGGCTCTGGGAAACACGCTGAAGCGTGAACAACGTGCAAATCCATCATTCCGGCGACACAGCCTCTCAAGATCCAATATCGAACAAGGCATGTCCGGGGACCGGGCGAGCTACCTGGGGGACTCGACGTGGGCCGAGTGGTCTTGGGTGGTCTTTAGGAAGGTGGCGCGGAAGGGCTGGAAGAGCGGGGCTTCGTTTTGGGAGGTGGGGGCTTCGCCGGACTCGGGGGTCCATTGCGGGCCGCTGGCGGTTTGTTTGAGGTAGTAGCTAACGTAGCCGCTGGCTCCGGGAGTGGTGTCGCCCGCCCAGAGGCGGAGGCGGTCGGCCGTGGCGGGCTCCGTGCTGGCGGTGAACGCGGGGCTGGACAGTCCGCGCTGAACGGGGCTCTGCGCGAAGGGGTAGCCGGTGCCGGTCAACTGGTTGCCTGCTTTCAACGGCATCACGAAGGCTGTGGTGCGCACTTGACCTGCCACGGGCAGCGTGAGGGCTTGCGTCCTCGGCTGGATCAGCAACCCTTGGCCGGGGCTGAGGATGTGGCTGTTCACACCTTCGCCGTCGCGGGTCCAGGTGGAGCCGTTCAGCCAGACGGGAACAAACGCGCCTTCTTCAAAGAGCAGCAGGCGATCTGCCGTCTCGGCGCTGTCACTGCCATTGAACAGGGCGGGCGTGAAGACGCTGCTCAGCGTCCAGTGCGGACGGATGCTCAGGGTGACTCCGGCCGT
>JBIPLL010000462.1:0-3020 GCA_044368425.1 Beijerinckiaceae bacterium | reverse complement strand
ATGAGGGCGTCTCTTGCTACGTGCTGCCGCTTTGCAGGTACAACAACAGCCAGAACGAAAACACGCCATTCGAATACGCGGGCAACACACGGATGCAGCTGCGCGACGGCTTCATGGAGGGCGATCTCGCCGTGACGTTTCTGGCGCGGATGCCCGCAGCAGCGCCCAATGCTCCGATCCGCGAAGCCGCCGGCGAGATGCGCATCGACAGCCTGTCTTCGGGGGAACTGGCCGAATGAGCCAGGGTCATCGGCGAACGAGACGCGCCGTATCTTCTGTTCCACCAGGATGAGGAGGGGGATCAAACGCTTTTCTATCTCGATCACATCAATTTAACGGGCTGAACTTGCGCCCATTTTGCTGAAATATCCAAGAGGAGTCCTCAATTATGGGAACCGAAATTGAAGCTGGGATACTGCGCAAATTTGTCGAAGACTGGGGAAAGGTCGGTGTTGAATCGACCCATGCGAAGGTCGTCGACTTTGACGGTGTGCTTTACAATGTTGATGGCAGCAGTGACGATCCGCATATCGACAATAAAACATGGGTAACTCTTTTAACATCTTATGGAATTTCCGGTAATTGCTATGTGACCAACAGCAGCGGAAGCGGCGCGGCTCCGTCGGGTTCGACGCATCCCGCGTTCAATGTCGGCGGGCACATGACCACCAATAGCAGCGGCGCCGTGGCAACGGGCGGAACCTGCTACCTGATGCCGCTTTGCTCTTGGCATAACAGCAAGGCCCGCGATGGCGTCGCCTTTTCGCACACGCAAGAAAAGATGCTCTTGCTCTCGGGGTACATGCAGGGCGAATTGGCGGCAACGTTCCTGGCGCGGATGCCGGGCGATGAGGCCTGTTCGCTTGTCTACCTGACTGCGGACCATGTCGGGACGCAAAAGATCTCGACCGGTCAACGCGCCACGCTGGCATCCACGCATCTGGAAGGCCTCGACCGCCCCGGGCTGCCGGAACATTACGTCCTCTTCAAGCGGATCGAAAAGGACGGCCGCTCGATCTATGTCGTCGAGGAGTCGAACCTGCCGGGGTAGCCCGGCTGCTCTTGCGTGGCGCGCCTTTGCCACCGCTTCTACGGCCGCACGGAAGACGGTGTCGTCCGTCGCGGCCGTCTGCTGCCCATGCCGCACAACCCATGAAGACAACAGGAAAATCCGGCCGCAGCCGGATTGGGAGAGCGATTTCGCGAGGTCAGCTCGTGGAGGTAAAGGTGAATCGTAAGAGACGTACAGAAATGGCAGGGCGGCAGGAGGCTTAAATTTAAGAACGTCATCATGGATTAAGCGGATTTATGCCGAAAGATTAAAATGTGCTTGCATGATACAGGCTATATATTAATTAGCGTAATTTGGTCGATCAGATTTTGTATGAATATAGTTGGCTCGGAGGTGCAGAAATTTCAGTTGTATTCATATGGGGTGATGCTGCGGAGGGTCTTGAGCCTGCACCCTGACCGCCCACGAAATGGCCCTACGTCAGTGCATTCTTCTCGGAATTCCAGCCGATAAAATGATACAAATGAACACTTTCAATTTCCAGCGGGATTGCAACTCAACAGATCCTTTGCAGGATTTGCTTTAAAACACTGCACCCGATGACTTGCCTCCGTATGGAAACGCCCTAGACTTCATGGGCTGCTTTCGCTCGTAGCCGGGAGTGGCGGGCAGGAGCGGTCTTCCCGCGATCCCGGCCCCTCTGCGAGCTTCGGTATCCGCGGCCTGAAGACCGCGCGGCCATGAGGGAACCATGTTCAAGATCAACATCAATGGGCGGGTCGTCGACGTCAAGGCGGAGCCCGACACACCCCTGCTTTGGGTCATCCGCGAGCAGATCGGGCTGACCGGCACCAAATATGGCTGCGGAGTTGCCCAATGCGGCGCATGCACCGTGCTTGTGGACGGGGTTCCGACCCGCTCATGCGGGCTGCCGATCAGCGCGTTCTCGGAAAACGAGAAGATCGTGACGATCGAAGGCCTGTCGCCGGACAGCGCGAACCCGATCCAGAAGGCGTGGCTCGAAAATGACGTGCCGCAGTGCGGCTATTGCCAGTCCGGCCAGATCATGGCGGCGGCAGCCCTGCTTCAGCAGATCCCCAACCCCACGGACGAGGACATCGAGCGGGAGATCACCAATATCTGCCGCTGCGGTACCTATCCCCGGATCAAAGCCGCCCTGAAGCAGGCGGCGCGCGCGATGCGCGGCTAAGGAGGGCGACATGAACGCTAAGGCAAAGTCCATTGATGTTTCGCGTCGCGGCTTTATCGTCGGTGCCGGCGCAGCCGCGGGCGGCCTGACGCTCGGCTTCACCTTCTCCCCCGGCGAGGCCATCGGGCGAGCTGTCTCCCCGGAAGTCAACGCCTGGGTAGTGGTGCGTCCTGACGATACGGTCATCATCCGCATCGGCCGCCAGGAGATGGGGCAGGGCACGCTGACCGGTCTTGCCCAGCTGGTCGCTGAGGAACTCGACGCCGACTGGTCGAAAGTGCAGACCGAATATCCGACGCCCGGCGAGAACGTCGCGCGCAAGCGCGTCTGGGGCGACTTCGCCACCTCCGGCAGCCGCGGGATTCGCAGCTCCCAGGATGCGATGCGCAAGGGCGGAGCGACCGCGCGGGCCATGCTGGTTCAGGCCGCAGCAGCGGAATGGAAAGTCCCGGCCTCCGAATGTTCCGTCGAGAAGGGCGTCATATCGCACAAGGCGTCCGGTCGCTCGACCAGCTTCGGCAAGGTCGCCCAGGCCGCCGCGACGATCGAGCCACCCAAGGATGTGAAACTGAAGGACGTCAAGGACTGGACCATCGCTGGCAAGCCGCTGAAGCGGCTCTACCAGAATGGCAAGGTCAACGGCGCCCAGATCTACAGCATCGACTTCAAGATCGACGGCATGCTGAACGCCGCCATCCGCGATTGTCCCTACTGGGGCGGGTCGCTGAAGAGCTTCGACGCCTCGGCAGCCGAAAAGATGCCCGGCGTGAAAAAGGTGGTGCGGATCGACGCCAACGC
>JBIPLL010000760.1:0-3039 GCA_044368425.1 Beijerinckiaceae bacterium | reverse complement strand
AGGCATCACAAACACGAGCGACAACTTCCGCATGGGCACCATCGGCACCACCGCGCTCACGGGTCCGACGGACATCAACAGCCTGGCGATGGTCGTGGCCGGAGCTACCACCTTGGATTTGGCAGGTAATACGCTCAATCTCCGCAGTGGAGGTTTGATTGCTTCGAACGGGACCGACAACACCGCGATCACGATTGGCGCCACTCCAGCTGCCGGCAATCTCACCAGCGGTGTCTCCGGCAGTCCGAGTGACCTTTACTTACACGCACTCGGCTATGTGAACGGCAACGGAGACGTGATCAATCGTGACGTGATTATCAATGCCAACATCGTGAACAATGGTGCTGGAGCGGTGACGTTGGTCATCAACGGAACAGAGGGTCGCGCGGCAGCGGGATTCGGAACCAACGAGGTGATTCTGACGGGAAACAACACTTACACGGGCGGCACCTTCGTCAATGCCGGTCTGGTGACACTGAACTCGGCCACGAATAACGCCTTCGGGACTGGGAATGTGACGATCACAGGGGGAGGTAGCACCAACGGGAGCACCTTTCAGGAACGCACGACGACCGTTCAACTCGGAGCCGCTAACCAAATCGCCAATACGGCCACGGTGAACCTTTTGGGGGGTGGCGTGCTGAATTTGCAGGGCTTCAACCAAACGCTGGGATCTCTCACCTTCAACAACACAGGTGGTCACACACCCTCAGTCAACACGGGGGCGGGAACGCTGACATTCAACGGAGGCATCACGGCCTCCTCCTCCAATCTGGGCTCGGTTTCGACCCTCAGCTCGACGGGTTCTGGCGGAGTCAACTTAGGCGGTGCCAACCGGACGATCCTGGTCAATCCAGTGCAGGTAAACAATGGAGCTGCCACGGTGAATCTAGCCCCTCTTCAGCCGACGCTGAACATTTCGGCCCCTCTCTCCAATGGCGGCTTGGTCAAAACTGGCGCAGGCATTCTCCAGTTGGGGGGTGCCAGCACATTTGCAGGGGGTGTCGATCTTCAAGCGGGGGGAATCCTTTTTGCCTCCAGCAGCACGAACGTTCCCGTGACGAGCGGCCCTGCGGGAACGGGAACGCTGACCGTCGGCAATAACACCACACTTCTGACCGCGACTAACCAAGTGATCGGGAATGGGGTGAATGCTGCTGCGGCAACCACGTTATTCACCTTCGACAGCACCGCTGCGGCAGGCAGCAATCTCACGCTGACAGGCGCCGTCACCCTGCCCGGGACCGCCAATATTGCCGTGATCAATCCTGGCATGACCGCCGCTTTGGCGGGCACCATCACCGGCGGCGGCACCATCAATAAAACAGGGCTCGGGACCCTTTCGCTGCCGTCCAGTTATTCCGGGAATCTGAACCTGAATGCGGGAAAGTTTGCCCTCTTGGATGACGGCCATACGTCCAGCATCGCCGGGCAGGGCACTGGCAGGCCGCAGACGATCACCAGCGGCGTGGCAATTACATCTGCAGCGACACTGGACCTTGTCGTTGGCAGGCTCGGTGCAGAGCTTTTCCCTTACTACACGCAGGCGGCCAACAAGACCATCCAACTCACCAGTGCCGTGCCGGTAGGCAGCACGAAGCCATGGGTCATCACCAACAACAACGGCTACGGTCTGGAGACCACCGCCAACCTCGCTCTTTCCGGGTCACAGACTTTCAACGTCGTCAATGCGACCGCATCAAATGTGGTCCAAGGATTAACCGTCTCCGGTGTGGTTTCGGGCACTTCAAGCATCACCAAAATCGGAAATGGAACCTTGGTCTTGGGCAATCCCAATGGGTCCACCTCGAACACCTTCATTGGCAGTATTGATATCCAAGCCGGTGTGGTTTCCGTCGCAAACAATACGGCACTAGGCAACGCAGCCAACGTCGTTCAACTTAACGCGAACGGTGCCACGGGCGTGGGTCTGCGGGCGACGGAAACCTTTACTGCGACGGGGCGGACCATTCGGCTCAATCAGGAAAACAACGGTATTGAAGTTACTGCCGGTAAACTCTTAACTCTCGATACCGCGTTCGCCCTGACGGCCGTTACCAATAGGCTCATCAAAAATGACAACGGTGTTTTGATCCTTGCAGCCGCGAATGGGACCTGGACGGGTGGACTCAACATCAATGCTGGAGCAGTTAGGCTGACCAATGCGACCGCTGGCGGAAGTGGTCCGATCTCAGTCTCGCCAGCGGCCAGCGCCACGGGTGCGGCCCTCCAACTCTCGGGAGGCCTGACTTTTGCCAATCCCATCAACCTCCAAGGAGTGAACAATGTTCTCTTCGGTGGCATCAACTTTGGCGGCCAATTGCAAAGCGTTTCTGGCAGCAATACCGTCTCGGGCCCCATCACGATGAACTTCGACGCCGCGATGGGTGCGGACTCGGGTGCGACTCTCAACATCACCGGAGGCATTAATAATGCCACGACGACAGGTCGCACACTCGCATTCACGGGCGCTGGCATCATCAATCTCAACAGCAATCTGACTGCGGCCACAACGACGGCCAATCAATACTTCGCCCTTCAGAAATACGGGACTGGAACTCTAAACATCACCACCGCCAACACAGGGGTGCCGACCAACAATATTTCCCTTTTTCAGGGCACGGTGAGCTTGAATGCTGCGGGAACCCTAGCCGGGGGTAACACGATTGCGGCCACGGTGAATCCCGGAGCAACGCTGACGCTTGACAACTCAGGCACATTGGTGACCAATCGCTTGGGGGGACGTCCGTTGACCTTGGTGGGCGGCAACTTTAATCTAATCTCCAATGCTGCGGCGACCAACGAGACTCTAGGGAGTGTCAACTTCAACCGCGGGTCCTCCACGGTCACTGTGACTGCAGGAGCAGGAGGAGCGAATCTGACCTTTGGAGCGCCGAATAACCCAAGCACCGCTCAGAACGCCAACCCGGCGCCGAGCGGCGCTACGGTGCTCTTCAGGGGAACAAGTCTCGGAACGACGGCCGGTGCCAACGTGGCAACGATTCAATCCAACAACGCCAATGGGTTTACCTTTGCCGG
>JBIPLL010000459.1:0-3029 GCA_044368425.1 Beijerinckiaceae bacterium | reverse complement strand
ATCGGTGCCCTCCATTGGCGCCAGCCCGCCTCCGTCATCGATCCGCATGCGCTCACGCTGGCCTATGCCGCCCGTTTCGAGGCGCTTGGCGGCAAGGTGCTGGAGGGCGATGCGCGCAGCTTCGTCAGCGAGGCCGGCGGATACCGGGTGACTACCAAGAACGGCCCGGTCGAGGCATCGTCCGCCGTCGTGGCCCTGGGGCCGTGGGCAGATCTCGTGACCCGGCCGCTCGGCTATCGCTTCTGGCTCGCGGTCAAGCGCGGCTATCACATGCATTACAAGCCGCAGGGCAATGCGGTGCTCAATCACACCGTGCTCGACCACGAACGCGGCTATCTGCTCGCGCCGATGGCGCGCGGCGTGCGCCTGACGACCGGTGCCGAGTTCGCGGACCGCGATGCGCCCAAGACGCCCGTGCAGCTCGGTCGGGCGGAACCTGTGGCAAAGACGCTGTTCCCGCTGGGCGAACGCGTCGATCCTGAGCCGTGGATGGGCGCCCGGCCCTGCACGCCCGACATGATGCCGATCATCGGTCCCGCGCCCCGCCACAAGGGTTTGTGGTTCGCCTTTGGCCATGCCCATCACGGGCTGACGCTGGGGCCGGCAACGGGGCGGCTTGTCGCCGAGATCATGACGGGCGAGACACCGGTCATCGATCCCACGCCCTATCGCGCGGACCGGCCGACCTTGTGAGGAGCGGTCTGCTCACAGGTGCGTGCGCGACGTTGCGGCCGCTTGCGGGCGGGCTGCGACACGCTAAAAGCGGCGCATGATCGAGACCGCGACCATCGGAGCGGCTTTCCTTGCCGGCGCGCTGAGCTTTCTGAGCCCTTGCGTGCTGCCGCTGGTGCCGCCTTACCTGACTTTTCTCGCGGGCACGACGCTCGACGGGCTGACTGCCGCTGCGCCCGACCGGGGCGTGCGGGCGCGCGCCGTGCGATCGGCGCTGTTGTTCGTGCTCGGCTTCTCGACCGTCTTCATCCTCTTGGGGATGGGCGCGTCGGTCTTCGGGCAGATCCTGCGCCAGCACAGCCACACGCTCGCAATGGTGTCGGGCGTCGCGATCATCATCATGGGCCTGCACCTGATGGGCGTGTTTCGCCTGTCCTTCCTGTATCGGGAGGCGCGATTCAACGTGGACAAGCCGGCCGGGGCCTGGGGCGCCTATGTGATGGGGCTTGCCTTTGCCTTTGGCTGGACGCCCTGCATCGGTCCCGTGCTGGGCGTGATCCTTGCCAAGGCAGCCATCGACGCCACGCTGCTGGAAGGTGGCCTGCTGCTTGCGATCTACTCGGCCGGGCTCGGAGTGCCGTTCCTGATCGCGGCCTTCGCCATGGGGCCGTTCGTGCGCTTCCTCAAGCGGATGCGCTCGCGCCTTCCGCTGATCGAAAAGGTGACAGGCGCGTTGCTGGTTCTCACCGGCATCGGCTTCCTGACGGGGGCGGTGACCGCCGCATCGTTCTGGCTGCTCGAGACCTTCCCGGTGCTCGGCACGCTGGGCTGAGCTATTTCAGCGCCTTCAGCGCCTCCGGCGTGTCGATGTCGAGGCGGATGCCGGGATCGTCGATCTCGAGTTCGAGAATGTCGCGCCGGCCGCGCAGTATGGCGCGGGCGCCGCGGTCGCCCTCCAGCATCATGAGAAGTGGCACCAGCTCGCGCGTCAGCAGGACCGGATTGCCCGGTTCCCCTGCTAAGGTCGGAACGATGGCGGCGAGGTCGGGCAGATCGGCATGCGCCTCGATCAGCCGGGCGATGGTGGTGGACCGCACGCGCGGCATGTCGCCGAGCAGGACCAGGAAGGCGCCGCACTCGAAGGGCAGGGCGGCCAGACCGGCCTGGAGCGACGTGGCCTGACCCAGCGCGTAGTCGTCGTTGCGAACGAGAAGGACGGGCAAATCCGCCAGGGCTGCCTCGACGGCGTCCCCGTCATGGCCTGTCACGACGATGACGGGATCAAGCCCGGCTTCCAGAGCCGTCTCGACGGCCGCGCGCACCAGCGGGCGGGTACCATCGCGCGCCAGCAGCTTGTTGGGGCCGCCCATGCGGGTGCCGCGCCCTGCGGCGAGAACGATGCCGGCAATGGCACTCATCAGGCGTGTTCCTCGCCCGTCCCGGGCTTGCCGCCGGCACGGGGCTGGGGACGCGAGACGATCTCCATCAGCAGACCGCCGACGCCAAGCCCCATGATCTCGGCGCGCCCCACAGGCAGATCAGCCAGGAGGCGCTGAAGCACCCAGTCGAAACCGTTCTCGCGCGGCGAGCGGGCGCAACCCGGTGCCCCGATGACGGGCTTGCCCGCGATCTCGCCAACGAGGAGGAGATTGCCGGGATCGACAGGCATGCCGAGGTGGTTCACCCGCCCGCCGGCTGCGACGATGCCGGCCGGGATCACGTCGCGCCGGTCCGCGACCGCCGAGGCGCCGAAGATGACGAGGCATTCGTCTTCGCTTGCCGCAAAAGCCGCGACCGCATCTGCAATGGTTTGGGCTGCATGTGGGCCGCGCGTTTCTCCCGTGATCGCTGCACCGGTTGGGGCGAGGCGACCGGCAAGCACGGTCAGCGTCTTGTCCACGACCGACGGCTTGAGGCTGTCGGTCAGGGTCGAGACCACGGCGACACGCTTGCGCCGATAGGGCGCGACGGTCAGCGGCACGTTGCGGGCGCGGATGACGGCAAGGTTCAGCGCGCTTCCGGGCACGGCATAGGGAATGATCTTGACCGTCGCGACCATGGTGCCGGGCGTGACGGCGGCAAAGCGCGGCAGCGTGGCGACGGTGATCGCCTCATCGACACCGTTGACCGCGTCGATATGGGCCGCATCAACCAGAAGGACGCCTGCGACCTCCGAAAAGAGGTTGCAGCGGCCAGTGAAGGGCGGATCGAGGCGCAGATGCGGGCCGGCGAGAGCCTGTGCCAGCTTGCGTGCCGCATCGTCCTCGCCCATGTCGCCCGGCTCCTCGCGGGCGATGGCGACCTCTGCGATCCCGGCCTGCGCAAGCGCCGCGCAATGCCCTGCCGTGAGCCGGGTG
>JBIPLL010000458.1:0-3034 GCA_044368425.1 Beijerinckiaceae bacterium | reverse complement strand
CGGCGCCTGGATATTGAAGACGAAGTTCTGGGGACGCGACGCGTCGACCTGCCATTGCACGGCGAAGTCGATGTCGACGATATTCTCGTCGCCCGTCAGCATCAGGCTCTCTTCCAGCACATCGCGATTGGCGACGCGGCGTGCGCTGTCGGCGCCACGGAAGCCCACCTCGGTGCGGTTGACGTCGGTGACGCGCACCTTGACGACGCTGCCGATGGGGAACGGGAGATTGTAGCGCAGACCTTCGCCGGAATTGCCGACATAGCGGCCGAAGATCATGTTGAGGGCCACCTCGTTAGGGCGAACCGTATAGGCGCCCGTCAGGAGCCACGCCACCAGACCGAGCAGCACGACAATGATGATGCCGCGCGAGCCGAAGGACGGCCCGCCGGGGATCATACCCTTCAGCTTGTCCTGGCCGCGCCGCAGGATTTCCTCGAGGTCGGGGGGCTGGTTGGAGCCGCCGCCGCCGCCCCCGCCCCCGCCCTGCGGACCCCCACCCCATGGCCCCTGGGGCTTTTGTCCCCAAGGCCCGCCACTCTGGTTGTTCCAAGGCATGTGCGCTCGTTCTCGTTGGAGGATCGACGGTTGATGCGGGCCGCAGCCACCGCCTGTCAAGCATCGCAAGTGGGTATCGGCAGCCGCTTCGTCAACCGAGGTCGCGCGAAGGCTGCGTCCGGATCGCTGCTTTCGCACAACTTCGTCAATGGCGGGCATATTCCTCGACGACGAACGCATGTTCATCGTCGGGTCCGGCGGGATGCGGATCCGCCCTCACGCGGCGAAAGCGCGCGGGATCGATATCGGGGAAGAACGCGTCGCCGTCGGGCGCCGCATCGACGCGGGTGACGTGCAGCCGGTCGGCCAGCGGCAAGGCGAGCGCATAGATCTCGCCGCCACCGGCCACGATGATCGTGTCAGTGCCCATCTCGCCCGCCAGCCTGCGGCCGATGGCGAGCGCCTCATCGAAGGAGCCCGCGCGCTCGACGCCATCGACCGCAAAAGCGGGATCGCGCGTCAGGACGATGGTGCGCCGGCCGGGCAGCGGGCGGCCGATCGAGTCGAAGGTCTTGCGGCCCATGATCAGCGGCTTGCCCCAGGTGAGGTCGCGGAAATGGCGCAGGTCGCTCTTGAGCCGCCACAGGAGGCGGTTGCCGGCGCCGATGACGCCGTTGCGGGCGACGGCCACGACGATGGCAAGTTGCGGCTCAGCCATTTCACGGTCAGCCATGGGCCATCTCCGCCAGCCTGCCGAGCGCGTCGCCTTCAACGCGGAACACGGTCCACCCGTCCATCGGGACGGCGCCGAGCGAGCGATAGAAGCCGATGGACGGCTCGTTCCAGTCGAGCACCCACCATTGCAGGCGCCCGAGCCCCTCCTCCTGGCAGCGGCAGGCCAGGTGAACGAGCAGCGCCTTGCCGATGCCGCGTCCCCGCGCGTCGGGCCGCACGAACAGATCCTCGAGATAGATTCCGTGGCGGCCCTGGAAGGTCGAATAATTGTAGAACCACAGCGCGATGCCCACGGGCTCCCCGTCCCATTGCGCGATATCGCAGAAGGCGCGCGGATTTGGGCCGAACAGGTCGCGGGCGATCTCGGCCTCGCTGGCGACCACCTCGTGCAGCAGTTTCTCGTATTCCGCGAGCTCGCGGATGAAGGTGAGGACGAGCGCAGCGTCGCCGGCAACGGCTGGGCGGATCGACAGTGTCATATCGCGATCGGCGCCTTGATGCCGGGATGGGGGTCGTAATCCTCGATGACGATGTCCTCGTAGCGGAAATCGAAGAGCGAGGTGACGTCCGGGTTCAGCCGCAGGCGCGGCAGCGGGCGCGGGTCGCGGGTCAGTTGCAGGCGCGCCTGATCGAGATGGTTCAGGTAGAGATGCGCATCGCCGAAGGAATGGACGAAATCGCCGGGTTCTAGCCCGGTCACCTGCGCCACCATCTGCGTGAGAAGCGCATAGCTCGCGATATTGAAGGGCACGCCCAGAAAGATGTCCGCCGAGCGCTGGTAGAGCTGGCAGGACAGCCTGCCCTTCGCGACATAGAACTGGAACAGGCAGTGGCAGGGCGCGAGCGCCATGGCCGGCAGGTCGGCCGGGTTCCAGGCGCTGACGATGAGCCGGCGCGAATCGGGATTGCGGCGGATGTCCTCGATCACCTGCGTGATCTGGTCGACCACCTTGCCGTCCGGCCCGCGCCAGGAGCGCCATTGCGCGCCATAGACCGGGCCGAGATTGCCATCCGCGTCGGCCCATTCGTCCCAGATGCTGACGCCATGCTCCTTCAGATAGGCGATGTTGGTGTCGCCCTTCAGGAACCAGAGCAGTTCATGGATGATGGAGCGCAGATGCAGCTTCTTCGTCGTGACGAGCGGAAAGCCCGCCGCCAGATCGAAGCGCATCTGGTGCCCGAAGACCGACAATGTGCCGGTGCCGGTCCGGTCGCTCTTCTCGACGCCCTCGGTGAGGGCGCGGCGCAGGAGGTCGTGATAGGCTTGCATGCGGGATTCCGGGTGGCGTGCGCCTATCTAGCGCGGAAATGATGGCGGAGCGTAGGGGGTATGGAGCGTTGTGCACGGCTGGTTGGGCGGCGTCTTGAACATGCACCCTGCGCACGACATAATATCGCAGCAGAGGAGTTTTTTGATTTCCGATGAGCAGGCAACGCCGCAAGAATCCGAACCGGGCCGAACAGGTGGTCGTGGCGGCGAAGCCTTTGCGTCGCGCGTCACTCTGGGATCATTTTGCAACCGTCAATCTCTTGCCGGACGACGTGCCCACACGTAGCGTGCGCCTGTTGAAGAATGACGGGTTCCTGCAAGATCAGCGGATGATTTCGAGTTATTTTTCAAATGCTTCGGAGAAGTGGATGCTGGGACACCGAAAAGACTGATCAGATCAGTCTGTCGTGAGTTCCTCAATGATCCGATCCTCCGCTTGATACCAATAGCATGCGAGGTCGATATGGCGGTCCTTCCCGACTAAATCGGTGTAGGCTGCGCCATCAGCGCCGCAGCAGGTGAACACTTTCG
>JBIPLL010000457.1:0-3035 GCA_044368425.1 Beijerinckiaceae bacterium | reverse complement strand
ACCCGCCTCCCGCCATATTTGCCATCCAATCGGGAGGTGGAATGCGGATCACGGATAGAGATGGGCCGGATGCGGCCCTTGAGACGGGCGCCCGGCCGCCTGGCATCGCAACGGATCCCGCCGCGCCTGCGGCGGCCCCCTTGCCGCAGGTTCAGCCTGTCCGGCGTGGCTTTGGCCATGTCGAGACCTGGGTCTTCGACCTCGACAACACGCTCTATCCCCACGATGCCCGCGTGTGGCCGCAGGTCGATGCGCGCATCACGCTCTTCCTGTCGGACCTGATGGGCATTGACGGCCTCTCGGCGCGAGCGCTCCAGAAATATTACTATTTCCGCTATGGAACGACGCTGAAGGGACTGATGCTCGAGCAGGGCATCGATCCGCATGTCTTCCTCGATTTCGTGCATCGCATCGATGTGAGCGACCTCGACCCCGCCCTCGATCTGCGCGCGGCCATCGACGCGCTGCCGGGCCGCAAGCTGATCATGACCAATGGCTCGCGGGGCCATGCCGAGAATGTCGCGGGCAAGTTGGGCCTGCTCGACCTCTTCGACGACATATTCGACATTGTGGCCGCCGACCTCGTTCCGAAGCCCGAACAGCCGGCCTATGACCGGTTTCTCGCCCGCCATGGCGTCGACCCGACCCGCGCGGCCATGTTCGAGGACATCGAGCGCAATCTCGGCGTGCCGCATGCGCTGGGCATGACGACGGTGCTCGTGCTCCCGCGCTCGCCCGACCCGTTCCGCGAGCCGCACGAGCAGCTTGCGGTCGAGGAGCCCTATGTCGATCACGTCATCGACGATCTGGCCGCGTTCCTGCGCGCCTTGCCGTGAGGGGAGCGTCCCCGTTACCCTGACGCCTGCATGACAATCGCGCTCCGAATTCCCCCTGTCGGCCCCGATTTCAGCCGCGAAAGCGATGCGCTCGCGCGTGGCCTCTGGCCGGTGGCGGGCGTGGACGAGGCCGGTCGCGGTCCGCTGGCCGGACCGGTCGTCGCCGCGGCGGTCATCCTCGATCCCGAACGCATCCCGCAGGGCCTGGCGGATTCCAAGCTGCTGACCCCGGCCCGTCGCGAATCGCTCTTTTCCGAGATCCTCGCGACTGCGCAGATCGGCGTAGCCAGCGTCTGCGCCGCGCGAATCGATGCGATCAACATCCGGCAGGCGACATTGCTCGCCATGCGCCGTGCGGTCGCCGCCTTGCCGGTGGCGCCTGTGCGCGTGCTGGTCGACGGCAACGATCCCCCGGTGCTGCCCTGCGCCTGCGAGGCCATCGTCAAGGGTGACGGACTCGTCTTGTCCATCGCCGCCGCCTCCATCGTGGCGAAAGTGATGCGCGACCGCGCCATGACGCGGCTCGACAAGGCTTTTCCCGGCTATGGCTTCGCCGAACATGCCGGTTACGGCACGCCCCGGCACCGCGCGGCCTTGGCTTTGCTTGGCCCTTGCCCGGAACATCGCCGCAGCTTCGGCATGCTGAGGGCGGCCGAAACCACCTCCGCCTGAACCCGGCAAAAACTGCAGCCCCAAAACGGGACGCGGGGGCACCCCCCTCGCAAACCCGGCCTTTACCGCGATTCGCGAATAGTCCCGGTCGTCAGTTGCGTTCTCGGTGCAGTGCCATGGGTACCTCGCGTACCGGGGCTGCCGGCGCCACCGCCCGGATTGAAGTATCGCGTACCGGGCGGTCTGCGTCGGCACCTCGGATGGGGCTTTTCAAGCCCAAATCCATTCTCCCGCTGCCTCTCGACGAGGTGCTGGTTGGCGATTGCATCGCCAATCTGGAGAGTCTTCCGCCGTCCAGTGTCGATCTGGTCTTCGCGGACCCGCCCTACAATCTCCAGCTCGAAGGCGCACTCTCGCGTCCCGACAACAGCGTGGTCGATGCGGTCGACGACGATTGGGACAAGTTCGCCTCATTCGCCGAATATGACGCCTTCACGCGCGCCTGGCTTGCTGCCTGCCGCCGCGTGATGAAGCCCGATGCGACGCTCTGGGTCATCGGCTCCTATCACAACATCTTCCGGGTCGGCGCGATCCTCCAGGACCTCGGCTTCTGGGTGCTGAACGACATCGTCTGGCGCAAGGCCAACCCGATGCCGAATTTCCGCGGCCGCCGCTTCACGAACGCGCATGAGACGCTGATCTGGGCCGGTCGCGGCCCCGAGACCAAGCGCTATACCTTCCATTACGAAGCGCTCAAGGCCGGCAACGAAGACCTCCAGATGCGCTCCGACTGGTTCATCCCGCTCTGCACGGGCGAGGAGCGCCTGAAGGACGCCGATGGCCGCAAGGTCCATCCCACGCAGAAGCCGGAAGCCTTGCTCGCCCGCGTGCTGCTGTCCTCCAGCAATCCCGGCGACGTGGTGCTCGACCCCTTCTTCGGCACCGGCACGACGGGCGCTGTCGCCCGCAAGCTGGGGCGCCATTTCATCGGGCTGGAACGCGACGAGACCTATGCAGCCGCCGCACGTGAACGCATCGCGGATGTGACGCCGGTCGATCCTTCGGCCTTTGCGACCGCGCCCTCGAAGCGCACGGAGCCGCGCGTCGCCTTCCTGTCGCTGATCGAGGCGGGCCTGATCGCAGCAGGCGAGACACTGATCGACAGCAAGAGCCGCCACAGCGCGCTGGTGCGTGCCGACGGCACCGTGGCGCTCGGCCCCGTCATCGGCTCCATCCACAAGATGGGTGCGCTCGCGCAGGGGTTGCCCGCCTGCAATGGCTGGACCTTCTGGCATGTCGAGCGCGACGGGGCTCTCGTCGTCATCGACGACCTGCGCACCCGCTATCGCGCGACGATGGGGCAGGCTGCCTGACGAACAGGCCGCCTGAAGACAATGCGGCTCAAGGCAGGGCCAGCGCGATCACCTTGCGCATGAGAGTGGGCAGCGGCTCGGCATCGAGCCCGCCCGGCGGCGTGAAACGATGCCCCTCCGGCGCATCGCGGCTCGCCGCGACCTGCGCGCGCATCACCTCGAGTTCCAGCGGAAAATGCGTGAACACGTGCCGCACCATCCCGGGCACGGGCAG
>JBIPLL010000455.1:0-3049 GCA_044368425.1 Beijerinckiaceae bacterium | reverse complement strand
AAACGTGATCCCGATGCGTCGGAAAAACAGCTCCGCCTGGATGCGGCGGGTATCCACGACCTCCTGCGGCGTGGCGTCGAGCCAGTCCTTGACGGCGCGGTAGGCAAGGCGGGTCTGGCCGGAGCCAAGTCCCATCTCGTCGAAGGCCTGCATCCACGTCCCCCCTGACATGGCGCGCCATTATGACGGCACGCCTCGCATGCTAACGGCAATCCCCGTGCCAGAACAATCGCGACCTGTGTCGCGGTCAAAACGGGCCGGAAGCCGTCGAAGGCGTTCACGTCGGAGGGAAACGGCATGCTTTGCTGCCCGGAAATTGGGCAGTTGCACATTTCGTACTCAGATCAGGCCGAGTCCCTTGAGGCTCGCATGGCCCTCGCGCCCGACAATGATGTGGTCATGCAGCGCGATGCCGAGCGGCTTGGCGACCTGTGCGATCTCGCGCGTCATGGTGATGTCGGCAGTCGATGGCGTCGGATCGCCGCTGGGATGATTGTGCACAAGAATGATGGCTGTTGCCGCCAGTTCGAGAGCGCGTTTGACCACCTCGCGCGGATAGACGGGCGTGTGATCGACCGTTCCGGTCTGCTGAACCTCGTCGGCGATGAGGGCGTTGCGCTTGTCAAGAAAAAGGATGCGGAACTCCTCGCGCTGGGCAAAGGCCATGGCCGTGCGGCAATAATCGATCACCGCGCTCCAGGACGACAGGACGGGGCGCTTGATGACCTCGCCGCGCGCCAGCCGCCGCGCCGCCGCCTCCACGATCTTGAGATCGTCGGCGACGCTTTCGCCGATTCCCGGCACCTCAAGGAGACGGGCGCGAGGCGCGGCCAGCACCTCCGCGAAACTGCCGAAACGGCGCAGCAGATCCTTTGACAACGCTTTAACGTCACGTCTTGGGATCGAGCGAAACAGCAATAACTCCAGCAATTCGTAATCCCGCAGGGCGTCGGCGCCCACATCGCGGAAATGCGCCCGCAGGCGATCGCGATGTCCCAGATAATGCGGGCCCGCCTCGTCGTTCATGCGCCCGCCGCGCCCGACTTCGGCGGATGGGCCGGGAAGTCGAGGCCACCCGGCGAGCGGGTGAAGATCTCGCAGCCATCATGCGTCACGCCGACCGTATGCTCGAACTGCGCCGACAGGGCCCTGTCGCGCGTCACCGCCGTCCAGCCGTCGTTGAGCACCTTCACCTGCGGACGGCCAAGATTGATCATGGGCTCGACCGTGAAGAACATGCCTGCCTTCAGCTCGACGCCCTCGCCCGGCCGACCATAATGCAGGATGTTCGGCTCGTCGTGGAACAGCCGCCCGAGTCCGTGGCCGCAGAAATCGCGCACGACGGAGCAGCGCTCCCCTTCCGCGAATGTCTGGATCACGGCGCCGATATCCCCCGTGGTCGCGCCAGGGCGGATCACGGACAGGCCGCGTTCCAGTGCCTCATAGGTCACCTCGCACAGGCGCTGCGCCTTGCGGGGAACGTCACCGACATAATACATCCGGCTCGCATCCCCATGCCAGCCATCGACGATCAGCGTGACGTCGATATTGACGATGTCGCCATCGCGCAGCGGCTTGGAATCGGGAATGCCGTGGCAAACCACGTGATTGATCGAGGTGCAGATCGACTTCGTGTAGCCGCGATAGAACAAAGGCGCCGGGTAGGCCCCGTTATCCATCGCGAATTCGAAGGCGAAGCGATCGAGCGCCTCTGTTGTCACGCCCGGCCGCACCAGTTCGGTAATGAGGTCGAGCGCGCGGGCCGTCAGCTGGCCGGCCTTGCGCATTCCCGCAAAGGCGTCGGGGCCATGCAGCTTGATGGCGCCGGTCTTGCGGGTGGGAGACAGTGTTGCTTCCACATAGTTCATTCCTGAGATGTGATGGAGGCGTCGCCTTCGGTCAAGCACCCCGCGCACGCTTCTGGTCAGATCGCGGCGCTGGGTGTAGAGGGGCCTTCGACGGGCCGCGCAAGCGGTGAAAGCGGATGCCGCCAGTACAATGAACGATATGACCGACGCGAAAGCTCCGGCCCATGCCGGCGACCAGCCGCCCTTCGGCGCCTTCGCTCCCGGCGCGGCCCTGCGCGCGATCCTGTCCGTCACGCAGGCCATGCCTGCCTCGCGCCCAGGCCGGCTCGTGGCCCATGCCATGCGCCGGCTTGGCATTCGCCTCATGAACGGGCGCCCGGCCGATGTCGTCTCGCTCGGCGCCCGGCTGCGTCTCCACCCGTTCCGCAATGTCTGCGAGAAGCGGGTGCTGTTCACGCCTCAGTATTTCGACCCGCGCGAGCGCGAGATCCTCGCCGAGCGCATTGCCGCGCGACGGGACAGCGACGGCTTCGTCTTCGTCGATATCGGCGCCAATATCGGCGCCTATGCGCTCGCCGTGGCCGCGCAGGCGGGGCCGGGCGCACGCATCCTCGCCATCGAGCCACAGCCGGCGATCTTCGAGCGCCTCGTCACCAATATCCGCCTGAACCCGTTCGGCACGGTCAAGGCCGTCGATTGCGCGGTCGCCGACAAGTCGGGCGAGGTCACTCTGTTCCTCGATCCGTCCAACCAGGGCGAATCGAGCGTCAAGATCATCGGCTCCAGCCGCGCGACCCCGGTGAAGGTTCAGGCCCGCACATTGCTTGAGCTTCTCCAGGACGAGGGCTTCGATCATGTCGACGCAATCAAGCTGGACGTCGAGGGAGCCGAGGACCTGATCCTCGAGCCCTTCCTGCAGGAGGCCCCGCGCGAGCTGCTGCCGCGCCTTCTGATCCTCGAGGATGGATCGGGCCGCTGGCAGGTCGATCTCGTGAAGTTGCTGCAGGACAACGGCTATCGCCTGACGGAACGCACGCGCCTGAACTTCATTCTCGAGCGCGCCTGACGCCTGTCTGGGAATCGGCGCGCGCCGGCGCCTTGTTGCCTCCCGACGGCTGCGCTACATCCAGCGCGCGAAGGGGCACCTCATGACCAATGACAGCGCGAAGTCCGTGACCGCCGCACTTCTGGTGATCGGCGACGAAATCCGGTCGGGCCGGACCAATGACAAGAATCTCGGC
>JBIPLL010000575.1:0-3050 GCA_044368425.1 Beijerinckiaceae bacterium | reverse complement strand
TTTACCCTGAATTACCTGGAGGCCTGAGGCAGTTCTACAACTATGCCCCCGGGGAAAAAGGAACGAGGAATCCGGATGAGAGTAGTTACGCCGTCGCGGTTTGGATCCCCCTTGACCGAGACCCAGAATCGGATCCACATCATAGCTGACAATCTTTCCGCGCATAATACCAAACTGGTGAAAGAGTCCCTGAAGCAGCATCCGAACATCCAGATCCACTACACTCCGACCTACTCTTCCTGGCTCAACCAGGCACAAAAGTGGTTCGCAAAAATTCAGCGGCAAGTCATCACAAGGGGAGTCCCCCCCTCACGGGCAGACTTGCACCGAAAACCCACGAGTCACCTCACACACTACAAACGCACCGCTGCACCCATCAAATGGACTTACTCCAATCCATCAAAACCTATCTAAACGTGGCCACTTCTCCGGTGACATCGCACTAGGAAGAGAACAGTTTCAATTTTCCGAATCAGAAAGTCAATCACCTCGAGCATCATCTTGTGCATCAGGCGAAACATGTTACATCGAACCATACAATCGACCCTCCCAAAGGTTGCTTTCATTACGATTGCCAAACCTAACACTAATGCTCCTCAAACAACTTATCAAACGCATCCCGGTCATTGGCAGAATGGCGCATCGAGTTTATGCCCAGTTTACAGGGACTTGGCGCTTGGACCCGGCCCTTTGGATCCCGAAATTGCTGCCCGACGAAACGGGCACAGCTGTTCAAATCGGATCAAACGACGGGAAAACGGGTGATCCATTGTATCACTTTCTTAAACGCAACAAAAAGTGGCGGGCTGTGTTTGTTGAACCAGTCCCCTACCTGTTTGAACGTCTCAAGAAGAATTACTCCGGAGACCATCGCTTCGGCTTCGAGAATGCGGTAATAGCCGATGACAGTCAGGTTCACTTTTACTGGGTTTCGCAGGAGGCAAAGTCGGCATTGCCCGGACTTCCATCCTGGTTTGATCAACTGGCCGGATTGAGCCGCGAGCATATTTGTAATCAAATCCCTGAATTGGAGCCCTTCATTCAGAGCACTCCTTTTCCGGGAATGAGTCTCACAACCCTCTTTCACAAGCACGGGTTGGAGCGCGTCGATTTGTTGCACATTGACACGGAGGGACAAGACTACAAAATTCTCAGGATGCTAGACTTGGAACGATTCAACCCGCGCGTTATCCTGTACGAACGCAAGCATCTTTCACTTGGTGAGGAGGAGTCGTCGGTGCGGTTTCTTCAGCCCAAATATGAGTTGTACAAATTGGGAGATGACATCCTCGCATTAAATCGACTTTTCATTAATGATACAATCAATTCGTGTCTCAAGCCCCTCTCGGATCTTCGAATACACGATAGGTAGAATCAGTTGAGTTCGTGCCTCGGCTCTCTGCTATATGCGCAGTTCTCATCGTTCGTAACTCAGCTTATCAAGCCATCCCATGTTTAGTCAGCATTTCATACCATGACACGCGGCTTCCTCTATGTCTCATTCGGATGCAAGTATGTGGCTGAGGCACGTCTTTCTGCGGCCTCGGTTAGAGCATCCAATCCCGACGCACGGATATGCATGATCACCGATCTTGCACTCGAACCGGACAACCTGTTCGACATCGTTTTGCCCATCACTTCTCCGCTAGGTCTGGAAAAATACGCGCCTAAGGACAGCGGTGCCTACTATCGAAAAATCGCGCAGATCGGAAGAACACCTTTTGACCGAACGATCTACCTCGATAGCGACACATTTGTGACAGGCAGCTTGTCGGAGATGTTCGATCTGCTAGAGCATTACGACATCCTCATTGCTCCGGATTCAAGTGCGGAGGCAAACTTCGGCTTCGAACAGACAGAGGCTCCTTTTGCCACTGTTCCCAAAGCGTTCGGCGTTTTTAACACGGGAGTGCTTGCGTATCGCCAAAGCGGTCCTACCATGCAAATGCTGCAAGCGTGGGAGAAAAATCACGATTCATATGCCCGACAGCACACGACCAACGACCAGCCGGCATTCAGGCTAAGTCTGTATGAGTCCACAGTTCGATATCACGTCTTGCCCGTGACCTACAACTGGCTCAGTTGGCTCCCTTGTTTTCTGCCGGGCGGTGGCCGTGTTATGGTGATGCACGGCAGAAATCCCTGGCTATTTAAGTGGGCAGGCCACTTTACGACAGCACTACCCACCGTGGTAGGCATTCCAAGTCTTAGGCTTTTGGCAGTGGTGACGGCGGCGAGAACCTTGTATTGGCTTCACCGGAAGGGTTGGCTGGCTCGGCCCAAATTCTAAGCCATAGCCTCTCTGGCTACTCCTAAGTCATGCGATCTCTACACCCCGCATCCATGATCGTCTACCTTTCTGCTTCGATTTATTATCCTGAGCTTCCCGGCGGGATGCGCCAATTTCATAACTACGGTAGAGGGCTTGCAGAACGCGGGGTCCGCCTCCGCGTCATGTCCACTAAACGGAACAATCTGCCTATTACCCAGATGGTAAATGGGGTCCGAATAGTTCGGTCAGTGACGCCGTCATCAGGCACTTACCTTGAACGCCAAGAAATGCTGTCTCAGAGTATCCGGCTCGCACTCAGTGGCAGGAAGGCAGCAGTCGTTCAGCCAAGTGGTTTGAACTGGAAAATGGCACAGACACTCATTGAGGCGAGGGCTAGGGGTGTCTCGTCCGTCTGTTACATCTCCACAGCGCCAGAAATGTCGGGTTCGACCATGAGCAAATTGAGCCAGCGGATTTCAACGGCTATCCTGATTCGCTCACTTAACCACATGATCTGCTGCAGCTCGGCTCAGGCCGAACTCTACCGTCGAACCTTTTGGTTCCCGATGTCTCGGATCTCGGTCATCCCCAATGGGGTGCAGACAGATCGTTTCCGTCCTGCAACGGCTGACGAGAAGCAACGATTAAGATTCAGCAGAGGTTGGACTCAGGATGAAGTGGTCTTCATTTACGTTGGCAACATCATTGAACGCAAGGGAATCGAACTTCTGATCAAAGCCTGGGTTGAGGCCCAGCCTCATCTTCCCAAAGCTCGGTT
>JBIPLL010000454.1:0-3056 GCA_044368425.1 Beijerinckiaceae bacterium | reverse complement strand
GTTCGACGGCATACTCGTCGCCTATCGCGTCACGCTCGACGTGGTGCTCAAGCTGCGCTTCCTGATGCTGCTGGTCACGATCGGGACCGTGTTCGTCACGTTCAAGCTCTATACGGAGATCCCGAAGGGCTTCTTCCCAAGCGAGGATACGGGCCTGATCCGCGGCGCCATCGAGGGGCCGCCTGACACGTCCTTCCAGGCGATGGCGGCGCGGGCGCAGCGCATCGGCGAAATCATCGCAGCCGACCCGGCCGTTGACTATTTCACGCTGAATGTCGGCGGGTTCAGCGCGACGAATTCGGGCTTCGTGTTCATCTCGCTCAAGCCGCGCGATCAGCGCGACGACGTGACCACGATCATTGCCCGGCTGCGTCGCAACGCTTCGGTTGTCCCCGGCGTGACCGCCGTGTTCCAGTCGGTGCAGAACATCAACCTGAATGCTGGACGCTCGTCGCGGGCGCAGTACCAGTATCAGTTGCAGGGATCGGATCTCGACGCGCTGTTCGGGGCCGCGCCCGGGCTGCGGGAGCGCCTGTCGCGGCTGCCGCAATTGCGTGACGTGTTCATCGACCTGCAGCTGCGCAACCCGCAGGTATCGATCAATATCGACCGCGAGCGCGCGGCGAGCCTCGGCATCACGACCGACCAGATCCGGCAGGCGCTCTACAACGCCTTCGGCGCGCGCCAGATCGCGACGATCTTCACACCGTCCAACGATTACCAGGTCATCATGGAGGCCGATCGCGCCTACCAGCGCGACCCGGGTGTGCTTTCGCGGCTGCTGGTGCGCTCGGTCTCCGGCCAGAACATCCCGCTCGAGGCGGTCGCCTCGATCGCGCCCAGCGTGGGGCCGCTTGCCGTCAACCGCATCTCGCAGCAGCCGGCGGTCACGATCTCGTTCAATACGGCGCCGGGGATATCAATCGGCGAAGCCGTCGATGCCATCCGGGCTGCCGAGCGCGAGGCCAATCTGCCGACCTCGATCACGACGAGCTTCGCAGGCTCGGCGCAGCTCTTCCAGGATGCGCTGAAGGGTCAGGGCCTGCTGATCCTCGCGGCCCTGCTCGTGATCTATATCGTGCTGGGCGTGCTCTATGAGAGTTACATCCACCCGATCACGATCCTGTCCGGCCTGCCCTCGGCGGGCCTCGGGGCCCTGCTCGCGTTGCAATGGTACAAGCTGGACCTGTCAGTTATCGCGATCATCGGCATCTTGATGCTGATCGGTATCGTCAAGAAGAACGCCATCATGATGGTCGACTTCGCCATCGAGCGTCGCAATGCCGGGCTCGATGCCCTGACGGCGATCCGGGAGGCGGCGCTCGTGCGCTTCCGGCCAATCCTGATGACGAGCTTCGCGGCGATCTTCGGCGTGCTCCCCATCGCGCTTGGAACAGGCGCGGGGTCCGAGTTGCGCCAGCCGCTGGGCATCGCGGTCGTCGGCGGCCTGATCGTCTCGCAGCTCTTGACGCTCTACATCACGCCGGTCGTCTACTTTTACCTGGACAAGGTGGACAGCTGGCTCTCGGGCCGCGACCGGGTGGCGCGCGAGGATGAGAGCCTGCCCATCGCAGGTGGTGCTCCCGCGATGGCGGTTGTCCGGGATGCAGCGCACCGGCCTGATGCCTGAGGGCTGATGCCTGAGGCTTGGCGTTTAGGTTAAAAAAGGGTTTCCGTCGCAGGGACAGAACGTTTCATTTAGGAACACGGGGCGTGCCATGCGCTCCGGAGTTCCGCAATGTCCGCCGTCCGTTCCAGTCCTCGTCGCCTGCGCTGCACGATTGCGCTGTCTGCGGCCATCGTGGTTGCAACCCTCGCAGCCTCAAGCGGGGCATGGGCACGCGACGATGCGGGCGTTCTGGCATTTGCCACGCAAGGGCAGCGGTCGAACCTCATGGACCTGCGCCCATTGGCGCAGCCGCGCCCGGTTGCCGATCTCCCTGCTCCCGTCGTGCTGCCGGCTGCGCCGCGCGGAGCCCTGCCGACCATCGGCGAACCGGCCGCCTTGCGGGGCGAGGTTGCGCTGGTGCGCGGCATGACGGTTCGCGGCGAAGGCCTGCGCGCCGTCTGCGTGCGCACATGCGACGGCTATTTTTTCCCTGTCGGGGATCTGCCGCGCGGCTCGTCCACGCTGGCCCACGAGACTGCCTGCCAGGCGGCCTGCCCCGGCGCCCCGACGCAGCTCTTCACGCTGGCCCGCAACGAACAGGACATGAGCAAGGCGCGCAACCTCGAAGGCGCGACCTATGGCGAGCAGCCATTTGCCTTCCTGCATGAGCGCACCCGGGTTGCGGCCTGCGGATGCGGAACCGGCAACCGCCCTCTCCTGTCCTTGCGGCGCGACCTGACCTTGCGGGCTGGAGATGCGGTCGCGACGGCCGACAGCGCCCTGATCCTGACACCCGATCGCAGCGAAAACGGCTGGTCCTTCGTCGATTTCCGCGTGGCGCGCGTGGCGCAGCCGCAGCAGCGGGCGCTTGATGCCCGCGTCGGGACGATGCAGCGCGAGGCGAATGCGCGGGTCATCCGCCAGCAGATGCGCGTGCGCGAGGCGCGAGGCCCGCTCGTCGACCTGCGCACCCTGTCCGACGCGACCGCGCCGCAGCGGCTGGGCGATGGCGGGCTGCGGGTCGTGCTGGCCTCGCCCTATGCGGACAGCGCCGTCACGTCCCGGCGCTGATCATCCGGCGCCGTTGACCTGTTCGCTCGCGCGGGTCAGGCGCATGACGGGATAGAGCCCGACCAGAACGATCAGCAGGGCGGCGAATGCGCCATTCTCGAAGGCCCCCTGCGACGCCTGCGCGTAGACGCGCGTTGCCAGCGTATCGACATTGAGCGGGCGCAGGAGGAGCGTGGCCGGCAGCTCCTTCAGGCAATCGACGAAGATCAGGAGAGCCGCGCCGCCAAGGGCGGGCCGCAAGAGTGGCAGGTGAATGCGCCGGCTTACCTCGGGCGGGCGGGCACCGAGTGCCTGCGCCGCATCGTCGAGATTGTGCGAGACACGGTCGAGGCCGGCTGACAGCGAGCCCGTCGCGATCGACAGGAAGCGGATGACA
>JBIPLL010000756.1:0-3057 GCA_044368425.1 Beijerinckiaceae bacterium | reverse complement strand
AAAATGACATTAGAAGAAGCTAAAATAGCAGAAGATTTTGAAAAGAATATAAAACCTATCATATTAATTTTTCAACAAAATGATTATACTGATTTATATCCAAATGAGACAGCAGAATTAAGAAGGAGGTTTGCAAGTGGCTTTACCAATCAAAATCACACGTGGGAGCATGTCAGCTAGTGAGATTAACTCACAACTTGGCGCAGTATCCAATGCATCTTTCAATTTTAATCAAACCTCATTTAGAAATTTAACAGGTGTTTCTACAAATGATATTCAGCTAGCAGATGCATATGGAAAACCTGCACTTACAGTATCTCCTGCTTGGAATTATAGTATTTATTATGGAAATAGCGCTATAAATTTTCTAATGACAATGGTTTCAGGAAGTATTGACTATTTTAGATGTATGGTATTTGATTATACGGGTGGCGTGATAGGGGCTATGCTTAAAGATTCTGGAGAGATAACAAATTCTTCTACGTCTTTTACAGGATTTTCAATAGGCCAGAGAGTTTTTTGCTGGGTTGTTGGATTTTATGCCGGCAATTATGGGTATGGTACAAAAGAAATAATTGTTGAAAATAAAACAATACCTGGCACAGCTACTATTACAGTTACACCAAATGAACAATATATAACCCATAGTGTAACGCCAGCACCTGCTCCAACATCAGGATTACCCGATAATATTTATTTCGCTATATATGATTATACAGGGCCTCTGACATTTATGTCATCTAAGTATTATTACACAAGTGCTGCACAATCACATCAATATCTAGGATTAGTTGGAAATCATCGGTATTATGTGTATACTTCTCTTACAAATGCTGCTGGGTCTTATAACCTTGGACAAATTGCGTGGACATCATCAACTACTGTAACAGCTGCTCCTGGTGCTTTTGCATCTAATCCTATTAAAACGGGTACAAGTGCAAGCAGAGGTTTCAGTTGGGGAGCTGCTCCAAATGCTACATTATACAATGTTTATCTTTGGGAATATTTAGGCGGTGCAAGTCCTTTTGGGGTTACATATTATAGTGGAATTGTGTTTACAAATTCAGTATCAGGAATTACAGGTATTCCTGCAGGTAAAAATCTATATTTATATATCAGCGCTGAAAATTGGAAAGGAACAACTACTAATGGTTCCTATCAAACAAATTAAGGAAATACTATGGAGATTGGTGTAAAGTTTAAACCAAATACAAGCTATGATGACAAATATTCAATATTACCGCTTATTAATGGAAGAGAGGAAGATTCTATTGGAAATGACGTATTAATTATTTATACACCAATGACCAATTATGATGAAATAAGTAACATTTTGTTGAGTTTGCCTTTTATTGAGCAAATAGAACAACCTGTTGAAAGATCATTTAACTTTATACCTTCAGAAGCTCTTTTTCCTCAGCAGTGGCATTTAGCTAATACTTCAGTTGGGATGGGAGTTGAGACTTTATGGGCAAATAATATTACTGGTAATGGTACATATGTAGTAAATACAGATACCGGGTGTTTCCATCACGAAGATTTAATTGATAACTTTGGCATTGTTCCAAATGAAACACTTGTAGGTAGAGTAGATTCTAATGGTAATGGTTATAAAAATGACTATTATGGTTGGAATTTTTACACAGGAAATAATTGTTTATTTTATAATGTTCCTCCATATACTTATGTATATAATGGTGTTACGTATACTTCTCAACCAACCACTCATGGTACGAATACAAGTGGCGTTATAGCTGCAAAAGGGAATGGAATAGGTGTATGCGGAGTTGCGCCTGATGCAAAAATAATAACAGCCGTAATACTTGATAATCGAGGAAAATTTGTTGATTCATTTGCAGCTGCAAAGGCTATAAATTATGCTGTAAGTTTAAAAGCTTCTGGATTAAATATTGTAGCAATTAATATGTCATGGGGCGGTCTTGGTACTTCTTTTGTAGAGGGATCGGCAATATCAGAAGCAAATACTGCGGGTATTTTGTGTGTATGTGCTGCGGGAAATAGCACTGCTAATACAGATACTACCCCACACTATCCCTCCTGCCTTTCATATCCAAATATTATTTCAGTAGGTGCCATTGACTCTACAGGGGCGATTGCAACCTACTCTAATTATGGAGCAACTACAGTAGACCTATTTGCGCCAGGCTCGGGGATTCTTACAACGCATACTACCGGATATGGGCAAGCTGCTACATCTGCTTATGCATTTTGCAATGGTACATCTTTTGCAGCACCATGTGTAAGCGGTGCAATTGCCTTGTATAAATCAAAATACCCTTCTAAAACCGCTGCAGAAGTAAAGGCAGCAATACTTAATAATGTAACAGTTTCTTCAACCTACTCAGGTAAATGTGTAACTGGTGGAAGATTAAACGTAAGGAATTTTTAATGAAGTATTTATTTGCAAGATTAAAAGAACCATCTACATGGTTCGGTATTATATCTTCTACTCTAGCATCTCTTAGTGCTTTCAAAATAGTAGAGTTATCGCCAGAGCAAATGGACGGTATATTAGCGTTATCTGTTGCCATTTTAGGTGGTGGGCATGTAACATCCAAAGATCCTGAATAGGAAAATAAACACATGGCGAAAAAACCTAGACGTACTCAAGAAAACGTTGTGGAACCTACTACTGAAAAGGATTTAGTTCTTATAACAGATGCGCAGAAAAGATATTTAAATTCCATCAAATCAAATATAATAACATTTGGTGTTGGGGTTGCTGGTACAGGTAAATCATATGTAGCGTTATCATATGCTGCACAATTACTACAAAACAAGCGAATATCAAAGATTATCGTTACAAGGCCTGCGGTAGAAGCCGGTGAATCATTTGGATACTTACCAGGAGAGCTTGAGGAAAAATATGCTCCCTACATTGATCCAATAAAAGATATATTAAATAAAAGATTAGGGCATTCCTTTACAGATTATTTATTTAAACGTAAAGTAATTGAAGCAAGACCATTAGCATTTATTAGAGGAAGTACATTTGAGAATACATTTGTATTATTAGATGAGGCTCAAAATTGTACT
>JBIPLL010000453.1:0-3070 GCA_044368425.1 Beijerinckiaceae bacterium | reverse complement strand
CCTGTTGCGGCGCGATGGCCTCTCGCAATTGGTCTACAAGCACGCCATATCAACAATCATGCCGGGTCACCCGATCCAGCTGTTCGAACCGGCGGAAGATGGCGAAAAAGGCTGATCCGGGCAATTCCAGCGATCAGGACACGAGCGAGCATGTCCCCGCAGGCCTTGCGCTTGAACCCGAGCACGAGGTCGCGGCGCGTACGCGTACGTTGGTTCTTGGACCCTATCTGACGGCGCGTGCCCAGAAGCACGACGGCGAGGAGCGCCTGCGCCAGCCGCAGGCCCGTATCGACGAGGCAGTCGGTCTCGCTCTGGCAATCGACCTGACAGTCGTCGAAGGCATGATCGTGCCCTTGTCGACGCTGCGCCCCTCGACGCTGCTCGGGAAGGGCAAGGTCGAGGAGATCGGCGAGCGCATCAAGGCCGACGAGATTCGTCTGGTGGTCATCGACGCAGCCCTGTCTCCCGTCCAGCAGCGCAATCTGGAAAAAGCGTGGGGCGCCAAGGTCATCGACCGCACGGGCCTGATCCTCGAGATCTTCGGACGCCGCGCCCGGACGCGCGAGGGCACGCTGCAGGTCGAGCTTGCCCATCTCGCCTACCAGAAGAGCCGGCTTGTTCGCTCATGGACCCATCTTGAGCGCCAGCGCGGCGGCTTCGGCTTCCTCGGTGGTCCGGGCGAAACGCAGATCGAGGCGGACCGCCGCCTGATCCAGGAGCGCATGACGCGCCTCCAGCGTGATCTCGATTCGGTGGTGCGGACGCGCTCCCTGCATCGCCAGGGTCGCAAGCGCGTGCCTTATCCGATCATCGCGCTTGTCGGCTATACGAATGCCGGCAAGTCGACCCTTTTCAACCGCCTGACGCGGGCCGAGGTGTTGGCACAGGACATGCTGTTTGCCACGCTCGATCCGACGGCGCGCGCCATCGTGCTGCCGCACGGCTCAAAGGCGATCCTGTCCGATACGGTCGGTTTCATCTCAGACCTGCCGACCATGCTGGTTGCGGCCTTCCGCGCCACGCTGGAAGACGTGATCGAGGCGGATGTGCTCCTGCATGTGCGCGACCTGTCTCATCCGGACACGGAAGCGCAGGCCAAGGATGTCGAGGGAATCCTGCGCGATCTGGGTATCGAGGCACGCCAGGGCGAACGGCTGATCGAGGTCTGGAACAAGTCCGACCTGATCCCCGCGCAAGAGCGCGAGCGGCTCGAGAACCTCGTTGCGCTGCGACCTGAGGCCGAACGCCCGATCCTTGTCTCGGCGCTAACCGGGGAGGGCATCTCCAGGCTCCAGAAGGCGATCGAGGTCCGCCTCTCGACAGGGCGCTCCCTGTTCCGCGTCGATATACCGGCGGCCGATGGCGGCGCGCTGAACTGGCTCTACGAGGAAGCCGAAGTGCTGGAGCGCCGATCCGATAGCGACGGCAACCTGATCCTCGCCGTGCGCGTTGCTCCCGAAAAGGAGCCGCGCTTCACGAACCGGTTCCCGCGCGCCAAGCGCATCCGCACCGGCTGATCAACTCAACCGCTGCCGGGTTTTTCGATCTCCGACCCCTTTGGGATCTCCAGATCCTTTTGGATTTCCAGATCTTTGGCCTGACGCCAGAGCGCTTCCATGCGCTCGAGCCCGGCCGCCTGCGGCGACAGGCCGTCCGCTGCAAGGGCGGTCTCGACATGGCGGAATCGCCGCTCGAACTTGGCATTCGTGCCGGCAAGCGCGGCTTCCGGATCGATGCCGGCATGACGGGCGAGATTCGCGACGGCGAAGAGCAGGTCTCCAATCTCGTCACTTGTCGCGGCCTTGTCGCCGCTGGCCAAAGCATCGCGCACCTCGCGCAATTCCTCGTCCACCTTGTCGAGCACCTGAGCCACATCCGGCCAGTCGAAGCCGACGCGCGCGGCGGCCCGGCTGAGCTTGCCGGCGCGCATCAGGGCGGGGAGGGTGGACGGCACGCCATCCAGCAGGCTTGAGCGCTCCTCGCGCAGCCCGGCCAGCGCACGCTCCCGCGCACGCTGCTCCTTCTCCTGCGCCTTTATGGCGTCCCAGACGTGCTTGACGGCTTCCGGCGAGAGGTGCCGCGCATCACCGAACACATGGGGATGGCGTCGGATCAGCTTGCGCGTGATGGCTTCCACGACGTCGGGGAACGCGAAATGACCCGCTTCCTCCGCCAGCCGCGCATGATAGACAACCTGCAGCAGAAGATCGCCCAGTTCCTCCTTCAGATCGACATGATCGTCGCGTGCAATCGCGTCGGCGACTTCGCAGGCTTCCTCGATCGTGTAGGGCGCAATCGTCGCGAAGGTCTGTTCGAGATCCCAGGGGCAGCCGCTGCCAGGCGTGCGCAGCGCGGCCATGATCTCGATCAGGCGGCCAATGTCGCGGGAGGGCTGGATATGGGAGCGCGCGAGATCGGTTGCCGGCGAGGCAGGCAGCAAGTCGGCGGCATCTGGACTGGTCATGACGGTTCCGTTCCGTTGCCGCCGATTGAGCACGAGGCGGCGCGCGGTTCAAGGCACGACAGCACGGGGTCTCCACATGTCCGATGCGACACCCCATATTGACGCGTGAAAGGACGCCATGATGATCCGCATGCAGGTTATTCGTCTGAAGGGTTGGCGCCTCTGGGCACTGATCGCAGCTGCGGGCGCTGGCGCTGTCGCGCTGCTCGCCGTATCGCTGGCGGTCATGCTCGTCGTCATCCCAGTCGCCGCGCTGGCGCTGGGCGCGCGGTATCTTCTGTCGGGCAGGAAGTCGGCCGCAACCATGCAGCCGCCGCAGCGCGAATGGCGCCAGGGCGGGGCAGGCGAAACGCGTGTGATCGATGGCGAATTCGTCGTGATCGAGGATCGACGCCCTCCGACGAACTGAGCCCGTGCTAACGTCCTGTTCGCTCTTTGGTGGGATAACCCGTTGTCATCATTGTCGGAAACGGGCACAAGGCTCCCGCTGCAGGGGAAGTTGACATGAATGGCCCGGATCTCGACGAATGGCGCGAGCCGCACGTCGTCTGGTATGAGGATCGCCTGCGTTATGGCGACCTTGATGCGCAGGGGCACGTGAACAAC
>JBIPLL010000452.1:0-3082 GCA_044368425.1 Beijerinckiaceae bacterium | reverse complement strand
GCTGCGCAACCCCGACCAACTCCGCCGATCGTCCGTTGCTCCACCGGCGCAACTGCGCCAATCTCAGCCAAGGACTCTAGCCTCATCTGGATGACAAGCCGGGGTCACAGCAGATAAGATCGGTTTCATGCCTATGATAGGGACGGTTTGGCAATGCCAATATCACGACCGCCGTTCGCTTCGTGACAAACTCTTTGTTAGGTTCGACAAGGGGCCGACTATGGAATGTTTTCGGATAGCCCGCATGGTTACTATCGGCTCAGTCATCGCAAGCTTTTTCGTTGTAATGCCGGTCGCACTCGCACAACAGGCCGTTGAGCGTAACCCGTTCCTATCTTCTGATATCTACGGCGTAACGCATATCAATCCCGCCAAGCAAAATAGCATCCCCTACAAGCTTAAACTCCAAGAGAAGCGGGTAGATCTCGATGCACTCTCCCCCGTCTGGGGCGGTCCGGTCAACAACGCGACCTATGCATCGGCGCAGGCGGGCTTTTTCTGGTCAGTCTCGACAGATCGGGTCGCCTTGATCGATGCGCGTGAGGGCCAATGGAAAGCTGTTGCGGACATTGACCTGCCGGGAGCAACACGGCGATCAAGGGACGCGCTGGAGCGGATCGCGCACTTCTCCTACACGGATATGCCGGGTGCGGAGGTGCATCTAAAGGGAATTCTGGGCCCCAATCCGGGCAGCATCATGCCGGCTGGCATCTATGCGCTGGTCAGCAAGGATGACTTTGTCTACGCCAATGCTGGGACAATCGTCTCGGCCATTGGGCTCGTTGACCCGAAGAACCCTTCGCGGGGGCTTGAGGTGAAGGCACGGTTCGACACAGCGACAATTATCCCCCCGACCAGCGTCTTCGGCGAGGCCCCGAGGATTGGTTTGGTGGGCATGAACATGACCTATGATGGCCATATCGTCATCGGCGCGCTGAATGGCGTTGCCGTGGTCGATTCAGGACTCAGGGCCGGTCAATTCGTGAAGTTCGACGACGATAATCAGATGGCAACCAACTCGCTTGCTGTCGATGCCCAGGGCGGTATCTACGTCGCAACCGGTTCGAAGAATCCGCGCCTGCCCGGCGTCATGCGCAAACTTGTCTGGAAAGGCGGACGCCTGTCCGATGATGTGAAAGATGGGGCCTGGACCGCCCAGTACGACGGGGGAGACTGGCCGCCAGCGATCAAAGCCGGCACGGGAACGGGGTCAACGCCAACGCTGATGGGCTTTGGCGACAATGAGGATAAACTCGTCCTCATCACCGACGGCAGCAACCGCATGAAGCTTGTCGCGTTTTGGCGCGATGCCATCCCTGCTGATGCCCGGACAGTGCCAGGAGCTCTATCGCCCCGGATCGCGGATCAGAAGACCGTCAGCGCAGGCATCTCCGAGCAGCGTCCATGGCTGCAATCCGAACAGACAATCATCGTCTCCGGCTACGGTGCCTTCGTGGTCAACAATTTGATCGAGGAAGGCCACCCTGACCGTATCATCGACGTGTTGACGGTCGGCCCGGTGCATACGCCGCCACGCGGCGTTGAAAAGATTGTTTGGAACGACAAGGAAAACCGATTCTATTCGGCTTGGGCGCGTGGCGATGTAGTTTCCGTCAGCATGGTGCCGCTGGCAAGCTCGGGGGCCAACGCCGTCTTCGTCAACGGGTTCAGCAAAGCTGATGGCTGGGAAGTGACGGGGCTTGACTGGGACACCGGCAAAACCGTGTCGCGCACGATCTTCGGGCACAACAACAAAGGCAACGGCGCTTATGCGATCCTGCAGTTCCTGGAGAACGGCGACATGCTATTCAATTCGGTGATCGGGCCTTATCGCATTCCGCTGCAGTGACCCGGAGTCGAGATCCGTGGGGCTGATCAATTCTCCCCACGGCCCGGCAAGCCAGCGCCGCCTCAAGGTATCCGTGTGCTGGATCGCGGTCGCGTCAATACCTGATCACGAGATTGGCGAAGCCGCCGAGCCAGTCATCGAGCTTTTGCGGGCGGGCGGCGGCCTGCAAGCCTGATCCGGGAATGGAATACCCCGCGCCGACGGTCAGGAAAGCATTGGGACTGAGCAGACGCGTGTACTCCACCAGTAGGTCATCCGCGAGATGGGCCTTGGAGACGCCCGAGATCAGCGCCGGGCCGCCAGCGCCGGCGGCAAGGCGCGTTCCCTGGCCAAACTGGATCGGACTGAACAGCTCATTGGCGCGCACATGCGCATAGCGCAAGGTCAGGAAATCCTGCTGCGTAATGGTTAAGGCCACAGACAACCTGTGGGCGTTGACGTTGGAGTTGATAAAGACGAAAGAGCCGTTCGTGCCCGTCGCCCAGGCCGCCTGTCCGCCATCGTAGAAGAGCGGGTCGAAGCGTTCGATCATGTTGGTTGTGTTCGGTTTATCGCCAGAGAACGTCTGGTAGGCGTAGGCGAGCGTCGGACGCCAGGGCAGATTGTTGAAAGCGTAGCCGATCTCCGCCCGCGCGCCCCAGGCCGATAGGTTGATGCGGGAATTGCGCTGAATGGCGAGATCGCCAGCGATCCACAGACCGGGCAGCGCCTCCGGCAGCGGATTGAACCTGGCATAGGCATTGATGAACTGGAGACCGTCGCGTGCGTTGTTGATGATGGCTGGGGCCGCAAAGCGCGTCGCGCCAGCTTGAGGATAGGGGGCGGTCGATTGCAGAACCTGGCCATAGGCGACGCCAATGAATTGGTTCGGCCCCAGCGACCACTCGATCTTGCCGCCCGCCAGCCGGGTCTTTGTGTCGCCGGACTGCAACTCGCTGGGATCGAGATAAAAGCCTTCGACGGATAGCGGGCCATAGCCTGCCTTGGCGATGGCCGTCATAGCCCAGGCCTGCCGCGGCCCGAAGATGACGGCGCCACGCTCGAAGCCGTCCGGTGAGCCGTCTGAGATCAGCATGCCGGAGCCGATCCTGTAAGGCTGCGGCCCTCCCGAGATGTCGAAAAAGAAACCTGGTCCGGGTGTGCCATGTCGGATGCCAAGGTAACCATTTTCGAGCAACAAACGTCCTTGGTTGCGCTGATCGTAGATGTCGCGGCCTTGCGTGCGGGCGCCAA
>JBIPLL010000670.1:0-3087 GCA_044368425.1 Beijerinckiaceae bacterium | reverse complement strand
GAATTCTAACCTTCGCATCGGTGCCTTGATTGATGCGGAATCCACCCCCACCCTCAACGCCATCGCCACAGGCGATGACACCTCTGGCATTGATGATGAAGACGGCGTGATGGTGCCGGTAAACATCATCCCTGGTGTCGCCACCTCCTTGGTGGTGAACGTGACCAACTCCACCGGAACTACCGCTTTCCTCAACGCATGGATTGATTTCAACAACGACGGTCTGCTGACTGGTCCAGGCGAACGCATCGCCTCAAACATCACCATCGCCAACGGCACCTCCAACACCAATCGAACAATTCACTTCACCCCGCCGCTAGGCCTTGATCAAGGCCCTGTTGGTGTCCGCGTCCGCCTCACCAGCGTGAGCACGGGCAACCCAACCGGACTCGTCGGCAATGGCGAGGTGGAAGACTACACCGTCAACATCTTGCCCGTGTTACCGCCGACCCGCGCCGCAAACTATGCCCTTCTCGACAATGGTTTGCCCACCCAAGCCATCCCGCTCACAGGCTCCACCTCCACCACCTACCCAAACATCCGCTGGACTGACGGCTCCGCACCAAACGTCCCCATGGATGTGACTCTTAATGCAGGTGGCGGCCTCATTTACCGCTCATCCTGGCCCATGGACGAAGCCCAAGCCCCCGCCTTTGTCACCGAATTCGGCAACGACCGCGCCATCCCCTTTATCTATCTCGAACCTACCACTGGCGGTACAGCCACGGCCACCCTCACCCTCCGGCAACCCGTCATCGGTGCCGATGTCATTCTTTTTGACATTGATCAAAGCGACGTCCTCTCCGTCGTCATCAAAGATCAAAACGGCAACGAAATCACCGATCGCTCCGCCTGGCGCATCATGACCGGTGACCTCACCACCTGGAACAACCCTCCCGCCGCCGCACCACCCGTGTGGAACGCTGCCACCGGCACCGTGACAGCCGTTACCACCGTTAACGAAAACCGCTCCTACATCGTTATCAGCCCTGACGTCGCCATCACTGAAGTCATCGTCACCTTCGGCCCCACCACCGGCCCTGGTCATCAAGCCTACGTGGCCCTTCACGGCGACTACCTCGAACCGCGCCTGTCACTGGGCGATCTGGTTTGGGATGACCTGAACAACAATGGACTCCGTGAAGTGAGCGAACCCGGCCTGCCCAACGTCACCGTCGAGCTCTACCGCCCCGGCAGTGATGGGCTGGTCAATACCACAGACGACATCTTGATTGATGCCCCAATCCAGACCTCTGCCACTGGCGCATACCGTTTCTCCAATCTGTTGCCCGGCGTTTACTTCGTCAAAGCCTACCCGCTCTTTAGCCACCGCCGCACGGGTGGTGCGTCGGCAACCACGGATAACAATGTCAATGATGACAACGATGGCTCTCAACCGGGTGGCGCGGGCACGCCCTTGTTCAGTCCCCTCATCACCCTGGAGCCAGACACCGAGTCCGTTACGGATGGCGACACTGATGCCGACACCAATTTGACGGTGGACTTTGGCTTGGCACCCGCCTTGGATTTCGGCGCTTTCGATGGCTTCGACTCAGCCGCCAGCACCATCTCCAATCAAATCTACCTGGGCACCAATCCGCCCGATGACGAAATCGCCGCCGTGACCAATAGCGCTGCCACCGGTGACGACTTGAACGGCATCGACGACGAAGACGGCCTGGTCAGTCAGGGGGTGCTCCGCTCGGATCAATTAGGCACCATTACCGTCCGCGTTACCAACACCACTAATACCCCCGCCTTCCTCAACGGCTGGGTGGACTGGAACCGAGATGGAAACCTGGAAACCAGTGAGCAGGTGATGTCAAACCTGACCATTGCCGCCAACACCGCTACCAGCAATCGCAACGGAAACTTCACCGTTCCAGCATTTACCCCTCAGGGCAATTACCCGCTACGCTTGCGACTCAGTTCCACGAGCCACCCTGGAGCCACCACCGTTAGCGGCTTTGGTGAGGTGGAAGACCATTTTATCACCGTTATTGCCCCCAACCTCGATTACGGTGACTTCAACGGTTTTGGCATCGCCTCGAGCACCGTCAACTCCCTGCTCAAACTCGGCCCCCTCGCCGCCGATGCGGAAATTGGTTCGAATCCGAACTCCACTGCTACGGCCGATGACATCACGGATGTGGACGATGAGGATGGCTTGGTGGCCCAAAGTCCGCTGCAGCCCGGGATGGCAGGATCCATCACGGTGAACGTGTCAAACACCACCGGAGGCAATCGCTTCCTCAATGCTTGGATCGACTGGAATAACAACGGCACCCTCGAGCTGGCCGAAAGAATTGCTACAGGCAGCACCCATACCATCGCTAACGGTCTCACCAATCATAACGTCGTCATCAACTTCACCGTGCCGGCCAACGTTGCCATCGGTCAGGTGGGTGCGCGTTTGCGTTTGAACGACGTTTCCACCGCTCCCGCCACCGGATTTAGCGGCATTGGCGAAGTCGAAGATTACCTTGTCTCCATCACCTGCCCCGCCATCACCGTCAACTCTCTCGCCCTCCCTCACGCTCTTGTCGGTCAGCCCTACTCCCAACCCACAGCCTTCTCCGCCTCGGGCATGGCCACTGGCACTTATGTCTTCACCGCTTCCAATACTCCCCCAGGGATGAGACTCAGCACTGCCTCCCCGGTCCTCGAAAACATTCCCACCACCGCCGGCCTTTACTCCTTCACCATCAACGCCACCAGCACTTCCCACCCATCCTGCCTCGGCTCCACCATCCTCCCCCTCCGAGTCTGCCCCGTCGTCACAATCAGCCCCGCCACCCTCACTACCCCCTACGTCGGCGACACCGTCTCGCTCTCCTTCACCGCCTCAGGTGGTGCAGCTCCTTACACTTGGTCGCTCGTCAATGGCACTCTCCCTGATGGCCTTTCCCTTTCCACAGACGGAAGACTCTCCGGCACCACTGCGAACGATGGATTCTTCACCTTCACCATCGCCGCCACCGACTCCCTCGGCTGCGTCACCCCGCAAACCTTCACGAACCGGGTTCGCAGCCTCACCGTTGGCAACCTCGTCTTCCACGATGCCAACGAGAACGGCCTCGCCGAACC
>JBIPLL010000450.1:0-3089 GCA_044368425.1 Beijerinckiaceae bacterium | reverse complement strand
CGGCCCATCGCGAACTCGTGCTGTCTCACCGGAAGCTCAAGGGCGCGGTCCAGGCCCGCGCCATCGAGGCGCGCCTGATCGGGGTCTCGCCCGCGATGTCGCGCCTGCGCGATCTCGTCCTCTCGCTCGCGCAGGTTGATACGACCGTGATGATCCGGGGCGAGACTGGCACGGGCAAGGAACTGGTCGCGCGCTGCCTGCACGAATTCGGTCCCCGGGCCAAGGGGCCCTTCGTCGCCATCAATTGCGCAGCACTTCCCCATTCGCTCATCGAGTCGGAGCTTTTCGGCCACGAGCCCGGCGCCTTTACGGGAGCGAAGGAGCGTCGCATCGGCAAGATCGAGCTGGCTGACAGGGGCACGCTCTTTCTCGACGAGATCGAAAGCATGCCGCTCGATGCCCAGATGCGGCTCCTGAGGGTCTTGCAGGAGCGGCGGCTGGAGCGCGTGGGCGGTTCGAAGGAGATTCCTGTCGATATCCGCATCGTATCTGCGGCCAAGGCCGATCTGCAGGACCTCGCACGCGAAGGGCGCTTCCGCGAGGACCTCGCCTACCGGCTCGATGTGGTCGTGCTGCATGTGCCCACGCTGCGCGAGCGCGGACCCGGCGACATCGAATTGCTCTTCCGCCATTTCCACGCGCAGGCCGCTGCCCGTCTGGGCGCCTCGGCCAAGCCCCCCGGCGACATGCGGGCGGTGCTGGTCCATGCCTGGCCGGGCAATGTCCGCGAACTGCGAAACGCCGCCGAGCGGGCAGCTCTCGGCTTCGCGCCGGTTCCGGGCCAGGCCCGCGACCAGTCCGCCGGCGCGACGCGTCCGGGAACGCTCGCCGAGCGTATGGCGGCATATGAGCGCCACGAACTCGAGGCCGCCCTCGCACGCGGCCGCCTGCTGCAGGACACGGCCGCCGAACTCGGGATCTCGCGCAAGACCCTCTATCTGAAGCTGCGCGAGCACGGCCTGCGCACGAGCGAGGGACCGGATGCGTGACAGGCTCGCCACGCGCCAGCGCCCCGATGGGTCAGGATTGACACGTCGGGTCAGGACGTCATGGCGGCAACACGTTGAAAATGATGCATCTCCCGGCAGCTCCCGCTTGGCACGCTCCATGCCAGTCCCGTGGAAGCCGCGCGTACGTCGCGGCAGAGGATAACGCCAAGGGAGATCACCATGCTGACCCGTCGCAGCTGGCTGGGCGCACTCGCGCTGACGGCCGCCCTCGCCGCCAATGCCCATGCACAGGCCCCACAGGGCAAGGTGACGGTCGTCACCTCCTTCTCGCGTGACGTCACCGATCCGTTCAAGCGCGCCTTCGAGGCGGCCCATCCGGGCGTCACGCTTGAGGTCCAGAACCGCAACACCAATGCGGGCGTCAAGCTGCTGCAGGAAACGAAGTCGAACAATCAGGCCGATTTGTTCTGGGCCTCCGCCCCGGATGCATTCGAGGTTCTGAAGGGCTCCGGCCTGCTCGAGGCCTACAAGCCGATGGCGCAGGGCATTCCTGAAAAGATCGGCCAGTTCCCGATCAACGATCCGCAGGGCTTCTATTTCGGTTTCGCCGTCTCGGGCTACGGCATCATGTGGAACGAGCGCTATGTCCGCGCCAATCGCCTGCCCGAGCCCGCCGAATGGAGCGATCTCGCCCGTGCTGACTATTTCGACCACGTCTCGATCACGGCGCCGTCGCGCTCGGGCACAACGCACCTGACCATCGAGGCGATCCTCCAGACGGGTGGCTGGAACGAGGGCTGGAAGACCATCAAGGGCTTCTCCGGCAACCTGCGCAATATCACGGAGCGCTCATTTGGCGTGCCGGATGCGGTCAATTCCGGCCAGGTCGGCTACGGCATCGTCATCGACTTCTTCGCCTATTCGGCACAGGGCGCGGGCTTCCCGATCAAGTTCGCCTATCCCTCGCTCAATGCCATCGTTCCGGCCAATGTGGGCATCGTGAAGAATGCCCCCAACGCGGCCGGCGCAAAGGCCTTCGTGGAGTTCCTGCTCTCGGCCAAGGGCCAGGAAATCCTGTTCGAGCCGACGATCCGCCGCCTGCCGGTTCTGCCGACGGTCTATGCCAAGGCGCCGGCCGGCCTGCCCAATCCCTTCACGCTGAGCGCGGCGCGTGCCGACCGGGCGCCCTTCGACGTGAACCTGTCCGAGCGCCGCTACACGGTGGTCGACGTGCTCTATGACCAGCTGGTTTCCTTCCAGCTTGAGGCCCTGAAGCGCGTGACCAAGACGCTGCATGACGTCGATGCCCGCCTTGTCCGCCGGGACAATGCCCAGGCCAAGGCGCTCGTCGCCGAGGCCCGTGCGCTGATTTCGGCCATGCCGGTGACGGAACAGCAGGCTGCCTCCGACGACATCGTCAATGCCTTCAAGGGTGGCGGCGGCTCCGGCAAGGGCCCGCGTCAGGCCGAGCTTGAGCAGCAATGGGCGGCCTTCGCCAAGGAGAAATATGCTCAGGCACAGGCCAAGGCCGACGAGGCCCTGCGGCTGACCAACTGACCGCGACGCTGCAAGGCGGTTCCGGGCCCGAGCCCGGAACCGCTTCGTCATATCGCTCGAGCCGCCCGGCCTCGCGCCCGTCATGCGGGGGAAAGGAGCACCATGTCGTCGGTCACAACGGCCTTGTCCAATCCAGCCCTCCCCACGGCGCGACGACTCGGGATCACGCCGGGCCAATGGATCGCCATGGCCGGAATCACGGCCTTTCTCGCGCTCTTTCTCGTCATCCCCGTCGCTCTGGTCTTCTATACCGCCTTCAAGGATCCGGGGTCCGGCGCGCTGACGCTGCAGAATTTCGGCGACGTCTTCGGCAACGATCTGATGCGCCGGTCGTTCTGGAACTCGGTCTATGTCTCGGCCATGTCGGTCGTCTGGGCGAGCGTCCTTGCGCTGCCTCTCGCCTATTTCACCACGCGCTTCGAGTTCCGGGGCGCGGGCATCATCCAGACGCTGGGCGTCATTCCGCTGATCATGCCCCCCTTCGCGGGCGCCGTGGCCATGCAGCTCCTGTTCGGGCGCAATGGCTCGATCAATCTGCTGCTGGGCGACTGGTTCGGGATCAATATCCCGTTCATGGAAGGG
>JBIPLL010000027.1:0-12796 GCA_044368425.1 Beijerinckiaceae bacterium | reverse complement strand
CCTGCCGCGCGGTGTCTCCATCGGGCGGCTCGACATCAACACCGAGGGGCTGCTGCTCCTCACCAATGATGGCGGTCTGGCCCGCGTGCTGGCCCATCCCAGCACCGGCTGGCTGCGGCGCTACAAGGTGCGCGCCTATGGCGATGTCACGCAGGACGTGCTCGACCGGCTGATCGACGGCATCACCATCGACGACATCCATTACGGCCCCATCGAGGCCCGGATCGATCGCCAGCAGGGCGACAATATCTGGCTCACCATGGGAATCCGCGAGGGCAAGAATCGCGAGGTGAAGCGCGTGCTCGAACATATCGGGCTGCGCGTGAACCGGCTGATTCGGCTGTCCTTCGGGCCGTTCCAGCTCGGCGATCTCGCCGAGGGCGCGGTCGAGGAAGTCCGCACCAAGGTCATCAAGGACCAGCTCGGCGCGGAACTCGCGGCAGCAGCCGGGGTGTCCTTCGACCTGCCTTTGCGCGATGTGCCGCTCCCCGTCACGCTCGCCGAACCGGTGGAAAAGCTCGACCACCAGTCCGGCCGCAAGCCGGGCGAGCCAAGCCGCGCCGTCTGGCGCGATGCGGAGACCGAAGGCGCGCGTCCGATGGGCACGCGCAAGCCGCGCCGGGGCGACGATCCGGTTGCCGCGCGCGCCGAGAGCGCAACGCGCGAACGCAAGCGCGCCGGCGAGGTCAAGAGCGCCAGCGGCCGTCGTGTCCTTGTCGAGAAGATGGTCCCGGTCGAGGGCGATTCCAATCAGCCGGACTGGAGCCTGCACGACGACAGGCTCTTCCGCGTCGAGCGCAACGAGGCGCAGCAGCGTCCCGAGCGTGGACGCGACCGCGACGAGCGCGGCCCCCGTCCGCCGCGCGATTCGTCGGACCGCCCGCGCGGGCCCCGTCCCGACCGGGGCGACCGCCCGCAAGGCCGCTCCTTCGGGGACCGCCCGCCGCGCGCCGACCGCCCCGCCGGAGATCGTCCGTTCCGCGACGCCCGCCCGCCGCGGGATGACGCGCCGCGCGCCGACAAGCCTTTCCGCGAGCGCCCCGCCGGCTTTGCGCGCCCGGAGCGCGGCGATCGCCCGGATCGTGGCGAGCGTCCGCCCCGGCGCTTCGACGACCGTCCCGGTCGTGACGGCCCGCCGCGTGGCGATGGCCGCCCCGCCGGAAAGCCGTTCGGCAAGTCCTTCGATAAGCCCGGCTTCGGCGGCCGCTCGGGTGGTGATCGTCCCGAAGGCGGCGCTCCGCGCGGCGCCCGGCCCGGCGGGTTCAAACCCGGCGGCGGCAAACCCGGCGGTGGCGGTTTCCGTCCAGGTGGTGGCAAGCCGGGCGGTGGCTTCAAGGGCGGCGGTGGCCGTCCCGGACCGCGCCGCGACCGACCCTGAACGGAGCGAGCACGATGCGCATCGTCGGCGGCACGCTGCGAGGCCGCGCCCTGCCGGGCAGCGTCGCTGCCGGCACGCGCCCGACCTCGGACCGGCTGCGCGAGGCGATATTCAACGTCCTCGCCCATGGTCACGCTGACGCCTGCAAGGGCGCCCGCGTGCTCGATCTCTATGCCGGGACAGGCGCCATGGGCCTCGAAGCCCTGTCGCGCGGAGCCCGCTTCGCCGTGCTCGTCGATCTGTCGGCTGCGGCGCGTGGCGCCATGCGCGCCAATGTCGAGGCTCTGGGCTGTGCCGGCACCGCCCGCATCTTCCGCCGCGACGCCATGAAGCTCGGCGCCGTGGCGCCGCACGATCCGTTCTCGCTCGTCTTCTGCGATCCGCCCTATGGCGAGGGACTGGTGAAGCCTGCCCTGCAATCGGCCCTCTCGGGCGGCTGGCTCGTGCCCGGCGCGCTGGTCGTGGCCGAGGCGGAAGCCGGAGCCGCCGATATCCTGCCCGACGGCTTCGAGGAGCTGGACAAGCGGATCTACGGCGAGACGCAGGTCGTCTTCGCGCGCTGGGCAGGCTAAGCGCCTGGTCAGCGCCGCCCGAACAGCTTCTCGATCTCGTCGAGCTTTAGCTCGACATAGGTTGGCCGCCCGTGATTGCACTGGCCCGAGAGCGGCGTCGCTTCCATCTCGCGCAACAGCGCATTCATCTCCTCGGGCCTGAGCCGCCGGCCGGCGCGGATGGATCCGTGGCAGGCCATGGACGAGAGCACCTTGTCGATGAGCCGGTCCACGCCCTCGCGCCCGCCGCCCTCGCTGAGCGCGCGGGCGGCGTCCATCACGAGCGCACGGTTATCGCCGCCTGCGAGCGCGGCCGGCGCCTCGCGCACCGCAACCGCACCCGGCCCGAAATCCTCGATCACGAGACCTGCTTCCATCAGCAGGTCCGCCTGCGCCACGAGACGCGCTGCCTCGCCCGGATCCAGCTCCACGATTTCCGGGATGAGCAGCAATTGCCGCACGATGCCCCGCTCGGCCCGTTCGCGCTTCAGCCGCTCATAGACGAGCCGCTCATGGGCGGCATGCTGGTCGACGATGACGAGCCCGTCGCGGGTCTGCGCCACGATATAGGTCGCATGGATCTGCGCCCGCGCGGCCCCGAGCGGCGCGTCGATGGGCCCGCCTTCGGCAGCCGGCGCAGCCGAGGGGGCTGAGAAGGTGCTGGCATCGGGCGCGGTCGCGCCCATCGTCGCGCGTTCCCCGAACCCGCTGCCCGGCATGGCTTGCGGCCAGTCCGGTGCGGTCTGCGACGGTGACAGCGGCATCTGCCAGCCAGCTGGCCAGGCGGAGCGTGGTTCGCGCGCAGGGTGAAGCGAGCGGGCCGGCTCGCCGGGCAGATCCCGCTGCATCAGGGCAGCGAGCGCTTTCGCCCCGACCGCTGCGCTTGCCCGGTGACCTGCCCGCGCCAGTGCCTCCCGCAGGGCGGAGACCACGAGGCCGCGCACAAGCGGTGCGTCGCGAAAGCGGACCTCCGTCTTGGCAGGATGAACGTTCACGTCCACTTCGCGCGGGTCGCAGGTAATCGCGAGAGCAAGCGCCGGATGCCGGTCGGAGGGGAGCACGTCCATATAGGCGCCCCGCACTGCGCCCAGCAGCAGTTTGTCGCGCACCGGTCGTCCGTTGACGGTGAAGAAGATCCCCTGGCTGGTCGCCCGATGCGCGGTCGGCAATCCGGCAATCCCCGACAGGCTGACGCCTTCGCGGCCGGCCAGAACCCGGACATGGTCGCGGCCGAAATCGGCGCCGAGCACGCGCACGGCGCGCCGCAACATCGCCTCCTCCGCATCGTCGAGAGCGAGATCCGTGATTTCGGCCGGCCAGTCGAAGCCGCCGACGCCTTCGCCAGACAGCCGGAACCGGATTTCGGGATGGGCGAGGGCGAGGCGCCGCACCGCTTCGCTGACCGCCAGGCTCTCCGCACGGTCGCTCTTGAGGAATTTCAGCCGTGCGGGGGTCGCGCCGAATAATTCCCGCACCTCGATGCGTGTGCCCGTGCCCATTGCGACGGGGCGCGGACCCTCGCACCGCCCGCCATTGACGACGATCTCATGGCCCTGTGCGCTGCCGGGTGGCCGGCTCGCCACCGACAGGCGCGCGACGGCGCCGATCGAGGGCAGCGCCTCGCCCCGGAATCCCAGCGTGCGGATGGCGCTGAGGTCGCCATCGGGAATCTTGGACGTGGCGTGCCGCTCGACAGCCAGCGCCAGATCCTCAGGCGTCATGCCGCGACCGTCATCGACAACGCGAATAAGGTCGCGCCCGCCGCCCATGATCGTGATCTCGATGGCCCGGGCGCCGGCATCTATGGCGTTCTCGACGAGTTCCTTGACGGCTGCCGCCGGACGCTCGATCACCTCGCCCGCCGCGATCTGGTCGATCAGCACGGGGTCGAGTCGGCGGACGGGGTGCGGCGTGGTCATGGCCCTTCTATCGGGTGCCAGGCGGGGGCGGGCAAGCCCCCGCATCACTTGTCCAGCACCGGGGGCGGGCAAGCCCCCGCATCACTTGTCCAGCGCCAGGGGCGGGCAAGCCCCCGCATCACTTGTCCCAAGCCGGGCGGGCAAGCCGAACGGCCTGGTCTTGCCGGCTCAGGCCTGCGACTGCGCCAGATATTGCTTGGCGAGGATCTTGCCCTCTTCAACCGCCGGCTGGTCGAACGGATCGATGCCCAGCGCATAGCCGGCAAGGATAGTCTCCAGCATCAGGTGCATCATGAGCGCGCCCATGGACCGCTCGTCGATGCGCGGCACATGCAGCCGGCGGGTGGCACAGCCGTTGCGCGCCAGCGTGTCGGCGGTCGCCCGGCCCTGCGCGGCCACAAGGTCGCCGATGGTGCGGCCCGCGAAATCGGGCTCATTGCCCGCCTTGGCGAGATCGGGGCGGATCGTGGGGCCACGTCCGGCGACATCCGTCGTCACGACGGTGAAGAGCTTGTCCTTCGGGCCGCCGAGATAGAGCTGCATCTGGCTGTGCTGGTCGACGGGGCCGAGCGCGGCAACGGGCTGCGTGCCCTGGCCATCCTTGCCGACCGATTCGGCCCAGAGCTGCACCCACCACTTCATCAGGAGCGCGAAGCGGTCGGCATAGGCCATCATGACATGGATGTTCTTGCCGGCCTTTGCTGCGGCGACGTTCAGGGCCGCGCCGAGTGCTGCCGGAACGGCCGTCACGTCACCGCCGCCGCGCAGGTCGGCGAGCGGCAGGGCTGCGCCCGCGCGCACCTTGGCGATGTCGAGGCCGAGGGCGGCTGTGGGCAGAAGCCCGACATTGGTCAGCACCGAATAGCGCCCGCCAATCCCGGTATGATGCGGCAGGAACGAGACGCCATAGGGCTCGAGCAGGTTGCGCAGCGCATTGCGCTTCGCTCCTTCGGCCTGCGGCTCCGACAGCCCCATGACGAGGTCGCCGATGCGCGCCCCGAGGCCCGACGCCTCCAGCGTGGCGATCACCGCCATGGCCTGCATCAAGGTTTCGCCGGTCCCGCCCGACTTCGAGATCGCGACGAAGCGCGTCGTGGGCAGCGGCAGCCGCAGGAGCAGGGCGCCATAGGTGGCGGGGTCGAGATTGTCCATGAAATGCAGGCGCAGGCCCGGCGCCAGGCGGCCGAGGCCCGGAACGGCATGGTCCGCGATCATGGCGAGCGCCTGCGCACCAAGGCTGGAGCCGCCCGTGCCCAGGATCACGAGATCGGTCGCACCGGCCTTCAGCTTGCCGGCGGCGGCATCGATTTCAGGCAGGTCGTCCTGCGTGCCCGGCATGGCGAGCAGCGCCAGCCGCCCCGCCTTGTCCTCTTCCCGCAAGCGGGCCAGAGCCGGCCGGGTCGCAGCGATGGCATCCTCCAGCGCCGAGGCCGACAACCCGTTGGTGCCGATCCGCTCGGCCATGGCGAGCTCGATATCCTGCGTGAAGACCGCGTCCGTCATCGATGTCCCCTGTCTGTCGCGTCCGGTCGTATCCCGGCCGGATGCCGTGCCCCGACCGCGCGCCCGCTTAGCACGTGATATGTCATTTCACTACGGCAAGATGATCGATCGATCCAGATTTCGCCATGCGCTGGATCAGCCGCGCATCGGCGGCCCTGGATTGCGCACAGCAGGCCCTGCGGGCGAGCATGCCCGCCGGCCGCTACGCTCCGGCTTCAGGTCAGCCCCACGGGCTTGCCCGCAGCCGCCGTCAGGAACGGGCCCTGCCCGAAGAGCCGGTTCGCGACGCGCGTCGCATCGTCGAGCGTGACAGCCCGCAGCAGGGCCTCCCGCCGGTCGATATAGTCGACACCGAGCCCGTCGATCACGAGATTGACGATCTCGTTGGCGATCTTTGTCGAGGTGTCGAAGCGCAGGCCATAGGCCCCGATCAGGTAGGTCCGCGCCGCTTCCAGCTCGTCCGGAGTCGGGCCGTCACGGCCCATCCGCTCGATCTCGCCCCGGATCACGTCGAGTGCCTCGCGTGCCCGCTCGTTCTTGGTCGCGGTATAGCCGCTCCAGATCGGCGCTTCCTGAAGCGGCTGGAACCGCGTGCGCACGCTGTAGGCCAGGCCCCGGCTCTCGCGCACTTCCTGCCAGAGCCGCGACGTGAACGAGCCCTCGCCCAGCACGTGGTTGACGAGCATGGCGGCTGGAAAATCCGGGTCACGGCGCAGGAGCCCCGTTCCGCCGAACACGAAGGTGGTGTTCGGCACGTCGAGTTCGCGCACCAGCACCTGGCCCAGTCCCAGCGGAGCACGCGGCGGCGCATCGACCGGCAGTGCCCGCTCGGGCAACTCGGCAAACATCCGGTCCACGAGCGGCGCCAGCGTCGCTGCGTCGATGTCGCCCACGACAGCGACGACAAGCCCGCTGCGATTGAGGATGCGCGCCCGGGCCGCCTCAAGATCGGCCCGCCCGATCGCGGTCAGGCTCTCGACCGTGCCGTCGACCGGCTGCGCATAGGGGTGCTCGCCAAAGGCGGTGGCATGGAAGGCACGTTGCGCCACCACATCGGGGTCGTTGAGCCCGTGCCGCACATCGGCGAGCATCTGCGCGCGCACGCGCTCGATCGGCTCGGGATCGAGCCGGGTCTCGAGCAGGGCGAGGCGCGCAAGCCGCGTCGCCTCGTCGAAATGCCGCGTCAGCGACTTGATCGAGCCCTGGAACCAGTGAAAGCCGGCATCGAAGCGCAATTCGATGGCCCGGTCGGCGAGCGCCTCGTGGAAGGCGCGCGCATCGAGTGGCCCGGCGCCCTCGTCCATCAGCCCGGCGAGCAGCGCGGTCGTGCCGGTCTTGCCGAGATCGTCGCCCGCCGCGCCCTGCCGGAAGCAGAATTCCAGCGCCACCAGCGGCAACTGATGCTCGCTGACGAGCCAGACCTCGATTCCGCCCGGCGTTACGAGGCGGGACATGCGGCGGCGCGTCGCGCCGATCTGGACGGGCGCGTTCATGGCTTGCCTCCCTTGCCGGGCGCTTCGGGAAGGAGCCAGCCGGTCACGGAGCGGGCAGGCGTCATCACGGCACGGGCGGCTTCCACGACGTCCTGCGCGGTCACAGCCTCGATGGCCTGCGGCCAGGCCGCAATGCCGGCAAGGTCGGCGCCAAGCGCCATGGCCTGCCCGTAGCGATAGGCCAGCGATTGCTGGCTGTCCTGCTGGTAGATCGTCGAGGCGACGAGTCGTGTCTGCGCGCGTGCCAGTTCCTCGGCGCTGACGCCTTCCGACAGCACCTTCGCAAGCGCATCGTCGAGCGCCGCTTCCAGCGCCTCCAGCGTCACGCCGGCCCGCGGATAGGCATAGACGCCGAGATTGGCGAGATCGAAGCGGTGGGGCGAATAATAGGCGCCGGCTCCCGCCGCCGGCCCGTCATCCATGACGAGCGCGCGATAAAGCCGCGCCGTCGTGCCATGGCCCAGAATATGGGCGAGCACTTCGAGCGCCCGCACCTGACCCTGCGCGCCCAGTCGCTCCGACGGCGCGAGATACATCCGGTGGACGAAGGGCTGCTCGACCTTGGCATCCTGCACGCTGACGCGCCGCGCCGCCTTCGGCTCCGGTTCGGCCGGACGCTGCCGCTCGGCGCGCGCGCCTGTTGGCGCTACCTTGCCATAGATGGCCCGGGCGAGCCTCATCCCCTCGGCCGGGTCGATATCACCGGCCAGGATCAGGGCCGCGTTATCGGGCGTGTAGAAGCGCCGATAATAGCTGAGCGCATCCTCGCGGTTCAGGCCCTCGATCTCATGCATCCAGCCGATGATCGGAATCCGGTAGGGATGGTGCATGTAGAGCGCGGCGCACATCGCCTCATGGAGCTGGCTGGCCGGATCGGCCTCGACGCGCATGCGACGCTCCTCGAGCACCACGTCGCGCTCGGGATTGACGACCTCGTCGCTGAGCCGCAGGCCGGTCATCCGGTCGGCTTCCATCTCCATCATGCGCGGCAGGTGCTCGGGCGCCACGCGCTGGAAATAGGCCGTGATGTCGTAAGAGGTGAAGGCGTTCTCCGACCCGCCCACAGCCGATACGGCCTTCGAGAAGGCTCCTGCGGGAAAGCGCTCGGTGCCCTTGAACATCAGGTGCTCGAGGAAATGCGCGATGCCTGACTTGCCCTGCGGGTCGTCGGCCGAGCCGTTGCGATACCAGACCATGTGGGTCACGACCGGCGCCCGCCTGTCGGGGATCACCACGACATCGAGCCCGTTATCGAGCCGGCCCGTCGTCAGGCTCGGCCCGTTGCCCGAAAGAGGAAGGCTCTGGCTGTCGGTCAGTCCGGGAGAGGTGGCCATGAATATGCCTTCGGCAGGATGTGAAGGAAGCTTCGCCGGCCTGCGCCAGGCCCGCAGAGGCACGTCGGTCAGGGTACCGGTCGCACAGAGATAAGCCGGGGAGAGCGTCCCGCCAAGGTCATGTCGGGATCACGTCGATGTCATGTCGGGATCGCGTTGCGATGGTCGCACCGGGCGTCGCGCGGCTCCGGTCGGGGCCGCGCTGCGCATGATCGGGTCATGGCCGCTTCAGCGACCGCGCGCCGCGAAGCCCTTCTCGTCTGCCTCGTCGACCCGGACCACGGGCTCAGCCCGCGTGTTGCGCGGGATCGGGGCCGTGCCGGCCGGCATGCGAAGCCCAGCCGGGGGATCGGTCAGAGCCTGCCGCCGCGGCTCCTGACCATGCACAAGGGCCTGCGCCTCCGGGCGTGCGCGATACTCGGCGGCCGCACGGCGGCTGTCCTCCATCGGGCGCCAGTAAAGCTCGTCGCGATTGTTGTCGCCGACCGAACCTGACGGTCCGCGCGCCTGCTGGCTCGGCGCGCCGCGAACGGCGCGTAGCTGCTGGTAGTTCATGCGCGGATCCTGCTCGAGGCGCCGGCGCTCAGTCTCGGTCACCGGCACGCGCGCATCGGCTGCGCGCCGCTTGCGCTCGATCACGTCGGGATCGCGCGGCCAGTTCGGGTCCTCGGCGAGACGGTTCGGATCGGCCGGCGTGCGCAGCTTCAGCTGCGGCGGCACGACCAGCGGGGGCCGCTCGCGGATCTCGATCTCCTCGCGCTCGGGCTCCATGATGCCGACGGCGCCGAGGATGTTGCGCATGAAGCCGCCCTCCTGCGCCATGGCAGGTGCCGTGGCGGCCATCCCGGCAAGGGCAAGGCCGACGAGACCAGCCCGGAAAAGACATGCCTGCATCATTTTACGCGACATCCGCTGCATCATGCCCATCCTCCTCCTGCCGCAATCCCGCCCGCGCAGACCTGCTGCCTCATGCGGCCCCATCGCGGCCATTTCGAGGCAATCGGCATCATTGGCGCACGCGTCTGCGGTCCAGCACGAGCGAGTCATACAGGAGCCCGGCCACACCGGCAACGATGGCTGCATCCGCCACATTGAACACGTACCAGCTCCACGTGCCCCAGTGCAGGTGTACGAAGTCGAAGACGGCGCCATAGGCCGCCCGGTCGATGGCATTGCCGATGGCCCCGCCCACGAGCAAGGCGAGGCTGACGGCCAGAAAGCGCTCGACCGTCCGGCTCATCCAGACCGCAAGGCCGATGGCTGCCGCGATTGAAAAGACAACCAGCGCCCAGCGGCCGAGATCGGTGCTCTGCTGGAACATGCCGTAGCTGATGCCCCGGTTCCAGACCACGATGAGGTCCATGAACGGCGTGAGCCGCACAGGCTCGCGCGCTGGCAACTCGAACACGAAGAGCAGCCACAGCTTGCTGGCCTGGTCGAGCACGAGCGTCACGATCGCGACGAGCCAGCCGAGGCGCGCAGCCGTCATGTCAGGCCGCCTTGCCATTGGATGCGTCCCATTCCCGCAGCGCAGCCGCATCGCGCGGCGTCACGTCCGCGTAGGCTGGATCGGCGCTGGCGGGGTCGAAATACTTCCAAGAACGCGCGCATTTGACGCCGGCGGCCCGAGCAGGAACCACCGCGACGCCCGGCGCCTCGTCGAGCCGGAATGCATCGGCTGGGCCCTCATCGCGACGCAGGACGAGCCCCGACGTGATGCAGATCTCCGCCATGTCGAGTCCGGCGAGGCTGGCGGCAAGTTCTGCATCGGTCACATGGACGATGGGCGCGGCCTCCAGCGAGGAGCCGATGCGCTTGGCGGCGCGCTCGATCTCCAGCGCGCCTGTCACCACGCGCCGCACCTTGCGCACCTTTGCCCATGTCTCGGCGAGCGCCGGATCGAGCCAGTCCGACGGGGTGGGCGGAAAGGTCTCGACATGGACCGACCCGCCCGCCTCCTTCACTGCCGGATAGCGCTCGAGCCAGGCTTCCTCCGCCGTGAAGGCGAGGATGGGCGCAAGCCAGATCGTGAGACGCCGGAAGGCCTCCTCGATCACGCACAAAGCCGCACGCCGTGTCGTGCTGGAGGCGGGGTCGCAATAGAGCGTGTCCTTGCGCACGTCGAAATGGAACGCGGACAGGTCCGAGACCATGAAGGCGCTGAGCGCGGAGACGACCTTCTTGTAGTCGAATTCCGCATAGGCGCGCCGCACCTCTCCGTCGAGCTCGGCCAGACGGTGCAGCACGAAGCGCTCCAGCGACGGCAGTTCCGACAGGGGCGGCAGCGCAGCCCCCGCCTCGTGATGGGCAAGCGAGCCCAGCATCCAGCGCAGCGTGTTGCGCAGCTTGCGATAGGTCTCGACGAAGGTCTTGAGAATCTCCGGCCCGATGCGCAGGTCGTCGGAATAATCCGACGCCGCCACCCAAAGCCGCAGGATATCGGCGCCCGATTGCGCGATGACGTCCTGGGGCGCGACCACATTGCCCTTGGACTTCGACATCTTCTCGCCCTTCTCGTCGAGGACGAAGCCGTGGGTGAGCACGATGTCGTAGGGCGCCCGTCCGCGCGTGCCGCAGCTTTCCAGCAGCGAGGAATGGAACCAGCCGCGATGCTGGTCCGAGCCCTCAAGATACATGACCTGGTCGGCCCCGCCGTCGACGTGCCGCTTCAGCCCGGCAAAGACCGGGAAATGCACCGGGTCTTCCAGCGTGAAGGCATGGGTCGAGCCGGAATCGAACCAGACATCGATGACGTCCGTCACCTGCGTCCAGGCGGCCGGGTCATGGCCGAAAGGCACGAGGAAACGGTCTGCCGCGCCCGGCTCGAACCAGGCATCGCCGCCCTTCTCCGCGAAAGCCGCGAGGATGGCGGCATTGACCCGCTCGTCCTTCAGCACCTCGCCCGCCTCGTTGACGAAGACGGCAATCGGCGTGCCCCAGGCGCGCTGGCGCGACACCACCCAGTCGGGCCGGTTGGCGATCATGCCGGTGATGCGGTTGCGCCCCCCCGCCGGCACCCACGTCGTCTGCGCGATGGCATTGAGCGCGCGGTTGCGCAGTGTATCGCCCGACCCCGCGCTCGATCCCGGCACGACGGGCAGCGTGGCGGGTGTGATCGCCTGATCCATCGCGATGAACCATTGCGGCGTGTTGCGGAAGATCACCGGCTTCTTCGAGCGCCACGAATGGGGATATTGATGCTTGAGCCGCCCGCGCGCGACCATGGCGCCGGCTTGGCCCAGGGCCTCGATCACGACCTTGTTGGCGCTGCCCTTCTCGCCCTTGTGGTCGATGACCTGATGGCCGGCAAAGCCCGGCGCCTCGGCGGTGTAGCGCCCGTCGGCATCGACCGTATAGGGAATGCGCGGCTCGATGCCGCGCGCGATCAGGTTGGCCCGATTTGCCATCCAGATGTCGAAATCCTCGCGCCCGTGGCCCGGCGCCGTATGCACGAAGCCCGTGCCCGTATCGTCGGTGACGTGGTCGCCGTCGAAGAGCGGCACGGTGAAATCATAGCCGGGGACATGGCCGTTGAGCGGATGGCGCGCCTGCAGGCTGGCGAGATCGTCGCCCGTGATGTCGCGGCGGCGCTCGAAAGCCTCGACCCGTGCAGCCGCGAACATCTCGGCGGCGAGCTTGTCGGCCACGATGAAGCGGTCGCCGGGCTTGGCCCAGTTGTCGGCGGCAGCCTGCGTGACCTCGTAGAGGCCATAGGCGATCTTGCCGCAATAGCAGATCGCCCGGTTGCCCGGCAGCGTCCAGGGAGTCGTCGTCCAGATGACGATGCGGGCATGCGCGAGAGTCGCGTTGCCCTCGACCGGAAAGGCCACGAACACGGTATCGCTCGTATAGTCCTCGTACTCGACCTCGGCCTCGGCGAGCGCGGTCTTCTCGACGACCGACCACATCACGGGCTTGGAGCCGCGATAGAGCTGGCCCGACATGGCGAAGGCCAGGATCTCGCGGGTGATGATCGCCTCGGCCGGGAAGGCCATGGTCGAATAGGGATTGGCCCAGTCGCCCTCCACGCCCAGCCGCTTGAACTCCTCGCGCTGCACATTGAGCCAATGGTTCGCGAAGGCGCGGCATTCGGCCCGGAATTCGAGGACCGGCACCTCGTCCTTGTTCTTGCCCTTGCGGCGATATTCTTCCTCGATCTTCCATTCGATCGGCAGGCCGTGGCAGTCCCAGCCCGGTACATAGCTCGCATCGTGGCCCGCCATCTGTTGCGAGCGCACCACCATGTCCTTCAGGATCTTGTTGAGCGCGTGCCCGATATGGATGTTGCCATTGGCATAGGGCGGGCCGTCATGCAGCACGAAGCGCGGCCGCCCGGCGGCCGTCTGGCGCAGCCGGTCATAGAGCTTCGTCTCCCGCCAGCGCGCGAGCAGTTCCGGCTCGCGCTGCGGCAGGCCGGCGCGCATGGGGAACCCGGTCTGCGGCAGGAAGAGGGTCTGCGAGTAGTCGCGGGCAGCGGCAACGGATTCGTTCGGCGTCTTGGTCGACATCTGGATCTACCGGATCAGGGCCCCGGCGAGAGGGCGCGAAGGGGCGGCACGAAGGGGCGGCACGAAACGAGGCAGGATCGCGGGCGGACATCTCCCGGCCCCCGGCGAAC
>JBIPLL010000745.1:0-3094 GCA_044368425.1 Beijerinckiaceae bacterium | reverse complement strand
CGAGCAACCGCGTAACGGGAATGCCAAGCGCCGTCGCGATGGCTACCAGCGTCGAGGCTTTTGGGTCGCGTATCTTCCCCGTGCAAATCATATGCAGCGTGACGGTTGAAAGCCCCGCGGCTGCCGCCACCTTGCCGCGAGTCATCCCCCGGCGCTTCGCGGCCGATTCGATTCGCTGCCCTAAGTCAGATAGGGCAAGTGTCCGCGGACGGCCCCCTAGATTCCTTCCCTTTTTCATGGCGCGATCCCTGCGGTTTGCAAGCCCCCGCGCCCCCGCCCTAGACTCTCTAGGACGGGGCCGAAAGCAATACACCCCGCTGGGCTCGAACCAGCAACCTTCGGTTCCGTAGACCGATGCGCTTCGCGGACACAATCCGCGATAGGGAAACTATAGCAATGGCGCAAGCCTCGCGGCCAACTTTTCCGATCATTTCGAAAAGCACCACCATAGGGGGGGGGGGGCGCTCGTTGGAGGGGATTGCGCGCTGGTCATTTCGGGGGATACTCGCCCCCGCGTGGATTTCCTGCCAGCGGTTGACTACGCATTTCGGGGCGGCTTCTTACTGACGGTATCGCCATGATTGCTACCACTCCTCAAACGCTCCGCGACTATCTGCCGGCCTACGCGCTCACTCACCCGCTAGCCGATCAGACGTTGCGGCAATACGGAATGGCGGTAGGCATGTTCGAACGTTGGGCGGGGCATCCCGTGAGGCTAGACGAACTCGACGCGCAACTCGTTAGCCGGTGGCTGGCCGACTATTCGCAACGGGTCGCGCCGCAGACCGCGCGGAGCAAGCGCCGCCAGATACTCGCGCTCTGGCGGGCGGCCGTCGATGATGGTTACGCCGACCCCGTGGCGCTGATGCGGCGAGTGCGGCCAGTGCGATGCCCGCGGGTTCCGCCGGTCGCGTGGACGCTTGACGAAATCGATCGGCTCGTTGCGGCCTGCGCCGGTATCCCGCGGTGGCATCGCTGCGGGCTGCGGCGCTCCGAATGGTGGGCGCTCGCTATCCGCGTGGCCTACGATTCGGGGCTTCGTTGGGAGGATCAAATGGCCCGCCTGACCACCGACCACATTTCGCCCGATGGCTACATTGCTTGGTCGCAACACAAAACCGGGCGCGTTGTCGTGTCGCGGCTGGCGCCCAAAACAATGGAAGCCCTTGCGGCCTCGCTGGAGCGATGCCCGCGGAAACTGGTAACCCCGTGGGAGGGCAGCCACGAAACATTCTCGCAACAGGTTCGGACGCTCGCGCGGCGGGCCGGCATCCGCGCCGGCACTTGGAAATGGATACGCCGCGCGGGGGCTACCGAATGCGAAATCCAAGAACCCGGCGGCGCCGGCCGGCATCTAGGCCACGCGCCCGGTTCGAACCTCGCGTATACCTCATACGTTGACCCGGCTATCGTGGCGGCTCACCGCAGCGCCCCGCGGCCTCGCGCCCTCGCTTGACTGCCGGCATCCAATCGGCAATACTGCCAGCATGGCAAAACCCAAAAACCAGATCGACCTAACCAAATACGTTTCCGTAGGCAGCGCCGCCGACTCCGCGGGGGTTTCGCGGCTATGGATGCGCGAGATGATTAAGGCGGGCAAGATTGCCGGCGTTCAAATAGACGGCCGATGGTTTGCGGAAGCCGCGGCCGTGGCGGCCTACCAGCGAACCGATACCGGCCGACCGCGGATAGAGCGGACGCTGCCCGAAGCCGCGGCGGCAGCCGCCTCCAGCCTGCGGAAGCGGGCCGCCCGCCTCATCGCGGAAGCGGAGCGGCTAGAGGCTGACGCGGCCGGCAAGCCCGCCCGCCGGGGCCGGAAAGCCTAGGTTTCGCGGGGAAAATCGCATTCCTAAAAAAATCTTTTCAAGGGCTTGACGGGCTATTGCCGAATGGTAATATGTAGGCATGACGCGACCGAGTGAGTCGCGGCCAGAAACCAAAAGGAACTCAAACGATGAACGCCACCGAAAGCCAGACGATCGCCGCGACTATCCTTCACCAGTTGGGCGGCGGCCGATTCGTCGCGATGACGGGCGCCAAAATGTTCGCCCACGATGCCGGCTCCCTCCGCTTCCGCCTGCCGTCGCGGTTCGCCGCCAACGGCATTAACTTCGTTAAGGTGACGCTGACCGCTGGCGACGATTACACGGTCGAATACGGGAAGGTTTGGGGGCTGAACTATAAGACGATCACCACGCAAACCGGCGTGTATGGCGACACGCTCCGCGCTTCGTTCACCGCGGCCACCGGCCTTGACTGCACTCTGTAGGACGATTCGCCCCCGGCGGCAACTTCGCCGCCGGGGTTTCAGACTCTAGAGAAAGGAACTCAAACGATGAACGCTGGTGACGCTTTTCTTTTGGACTACATTGGACGCACGAAGATTAGCGACGGCCGCGAGGTTGTGGCCTACGATGACGGGCAATACCGCCACGCCGTCGAATCGTCCCACTGGGACGATTGCGGCTTCGGCGCGACTGATGACGTGGAAGAGCGCGTTGGAAACTTCGATTGTTGGAACGCGGCCCGCCGCCACTGGGTGGACGATCATGCCGCGATTGAGGCGGCGCGAAATCTTGGTCTAGCCATGATTCACAGCGCGAACGGCTTATGCTCTCCGCTAGCCGTCATCGTTTCGTGATCCATTCCAGCCGTCCCCCGCGGGATCGTGGGAAAAACCCACAATCCCACGGGAAAACAGCCCCAAAAAATATTTTTGGTGGAGGGGCTTGCGGAGTATTGCCGAAAGGATATACTACACCCATCACGCGGACGATTGAGCCGCGGGAAACTTCAAAAGGAACCTCGACAATGAACGCCACTTTTTACGATCACGCCAAGAATCTTTCGAACGTTGCCAAGGCTTCGGCCGTCGCCCGCGTTCGCCGCGAACTGATTGCCGAAGGCGCTGCCTACCGCGTCGAGTTTGTAGCCAGCAACGGCCAGCGGAAGTATTGGGACGGCGGCCGGTATGACGCGCTGGGGCTTGCGAAAGACCTTCGGTTTAACGGAGTTTCGGTTGTGATGTACGGCCCCGCCGGAAACCAGATCGATATCGAAGCCGCCCGCTACTAAGCCGCCCCCGCCGCCCCGG
>JBIPLL010000449.1:0-3100 GCA_044368425.1 Beijerinckiaceae bacterium | reverse complement strand
GTATCCGCTATCTCGGCGTCATCCTCTATGACGCCGATGGCATCGAGGCGGCGGCCTCGGTGGAATCCGAACGCAACCTCTACAACGAGCAGCTCAAGCTCTTCCTCGATCCCTCCGACCCGGCCGTGATCGCCCAGGCGCGGGCCGACGGCATCCCGGAGAACTGGCTCGAGGCTGCGCGCCGCTCGCCCATCTGGAAGATGGCGATGGAATGGAAGGTCGCCTTCCCGCTCCATCCCGAATACCGCACCCTGCCCATGGTCTGGTACGTCCCGCCGCTCTCCCCGATCCAGTCGGCCGCAGAGGCCGGCAAGATGGGCATTGACGGGGACATGCCCGACGTTCGCTCGCTGCGCATCCCGCTGAAATATCTCGCCAACATGCTCACCGCCGGCGACGAGGAGCCGGTGGCGCGCGGTCTCGAGCGGATGCTCGCGATGCGTGGCTACATGCGCGCCAGGACGGTCGACGGCGTGATCGACGAGGCGATCGCACGCCGCGTCGGCATGACGGGCGCCCAGATCGAGGAGATGTACCAGATCATGGCCATCGCCAATTACGAGGACCGCTTCGTCATCCCCACCGCCCATCGCGAGACGAGCGAGGATGCCTATGGCCTGCGCGGCCATTGCGGCTTCTCCTTTGGCGATGGCTGCTCGCCCGGAGATGCGCCGGCTAACCTCTTCAATGGCGGCAAGCTGCGCCCCGAAAGCGCGCGCGGTCACGCGGCCCGCAACCCGATGGAGATCGCATGATGCGCACGCTCAAGGTTCTCTCGGCCCTTCTCGTCTATCCGACGGCGGATCTCCAGCGCGCGGCCCCCGAACTGGTCGCCGTCCTCGACAGGGAGCGCCTGATCCCGAGCGCCCTGCGCGAGGCGCTGGCTGAGCTGATCGCCGACATCGCGCGCGGCGACCTGTTCGACGTCCAGGAGCGTTACGTCTTCCTGTTTGACCGCACCCGCTCGCTCTCGCTGCATCTCTTCGAGCATGTCCACGGCGAGAGCCGTGATCGCGGTCAGGCCATGGTCGACCTGATCCGGGTCTACGAGGAAGGTGGCTGGTTGACCTCTGCGAAGGAGCTGCCCGATTACCTGCCGCTCTTCCTCGAATATGCCGCGACGCGCCCCGCGAAACAGGCGCTCGAGCTGATCGCCCAGCCCTCTCACGTGCTTCAGGCACTGGCCGAGCGCCTGCGCCGGCGCCAGTCGCCCTATGCGGCGATTTTCGACGCGCTCGTCACGCTTGCCCGCGTCAAGCCGGATGGCGCCATGCTCGAGCGCCTCATGGCCGAGCCCGACCCCGAGCCCGACGACCTTGAGGCGCTCGACGCGGCCTGGGCCGAGGAGGAGGTGCTGTTTGGTCCCGGTGCGGCGGCCCAGGATTGCGGCAAGGAAGAGCTTGCCGCCCGCCTGCGTCAGGCGCGACGTCCGGCTCCCGGCGCCGCGATGACGCCGCCTGCCGGCCCCCGCACGGTGATCACCCATGCGGGCGGCGCCGTGCAGACGACTTCCGCGCGTCCGGCTTCCTGAGCCGGCTGCCGACCTGTCGAACCGTCAGGAGCCAGCGCCATGCGCGACACGATCTTCCACATCCTCTTCGTCTGGTATCCCTATCTCTGCCTGACGACCTTTCTGCTTGGCAGCCTCATCCGCTTCGACCGCGAGCCCTATACCTGGCGCGCCGGATCGAGCCAGATGCTGCGCAAGCGCCAGCTCGCCTGGGGCTCGAACCTGTTCCACATCGGCATCCTGTTCCTGCTGGTCGGCCACACGGTCGGCCTGCTGACGCCCAGGGCGGTCTATTCGCTCGTCATGACCGTCGAGCAGAAGCAGATGATCGCCATCGTGGCGGGCGGCATTGCCGGTACGATCTGCTTCGTGGGGCTGACGCTGCTCCTGCATCGCCGGTTCTTTGACCCTCGTGTCTGGGCCACATCCTCTGTGATGGATGTGGCCATACTGGTTGTGCTCTGGATCCAGCTCTCGCTCGGCCTGCTGACGCTGCCTTTCTCCATCGGTCATGCCGATGGTGGGGTCATGTTGACGCTCGCCCACTGGGCGCAGGGCATCCTGACGCTCCAGCCTGTCGATGCGCGCACCCTGCAGGGGCTCGACTGGCCCTATCTCGCCCATCTCGTGCTGGGCATGACGATCTTCCTGCTCTTCCCCTTCTCGCGGCTCGTCCATGTCTGGTCGGCGCCCGTCTGGTATCTCGGCCGCAAGGGCTACCAGGTCGTGCGCACTCGCCGCGATCTGTCCGCGCGCAATCTGCGCCAGCCGGCGGAGTGACATCATGAGCGCCGCAGCCCTCGAGACCCCGGCCCCTGCCGCCGGTTGTTCCATCAAGCCCGCCATCGAGCGCGGCCCCCGCAAGGTCGCCGTCAACGGCGTCGTCATCCCGCGCGAGACCATCGCCCGGGAGACCCAGAACCACCCGGCCGCGACGCCCGTCGCGGCGTGGAAGGCGGCGGCGAAGGCCCTGGTCCTGCGCGAGCTCGTCCTGCAGGAGGCGACGCGCCGGGGCGATGTGCCGGACCCGCGCGAGGATGCGCAAGGCCGCCGCGAGACGCCGGAGGAAGCCCTGATCCGCGGCCTCATCGAGGAAGCGGGCGACGTGCCCGCTCCGGATGAGGCGACCTGCCGTGCGCATTTCGAGGCCAATGCCGCGCGCTATCGCAGCCCCGACCTCTATGAGACGCGTCACATTCTTCTGGCTGTAACGCAGGGCGACAAGGCGGCGCTCGACGCCGCGCTCGCACAGGCGCGCGAATTCATCGGCGTCCTGCTCGCCGAGCCGAAGACCTTCCGGGCCATGGCCGAGACCTTCTCGGCCTGCCCCTCTGGCAAGAATGGCGGCAGCCTCGGCCAGATCGGGCCGGGCCAGACCGTGCCGGAATTCGAGGCGGTGCTGGCCGGGATGGAGGACGGCACCGTCCATCCCGAGCCGGTCGTGAGCCGCTACGGGATCCATGTCATCGTGCTCGACAAGCGCATCGAGGGACGCGAGCTGCCCTTCGACTATGTCCGCCCGCGCATCCTCGCGCGCCTGCACGAGCAAGCCCGCCGCCACGCCCTCCGCTGCCTCATCGCAAGCCTGCT
>JBIPLL010000448.1:0-3105 GCA_044368425.1 Beijerinckiaceae bacterium | reverse complement strand
GCCGGGCATAGGCCCGGCTGCGGGAACCGCCATCCTGATCCCGGTCACCTCGGCGCTCGATCCGACGGGCTCGATCATCATGCTCGCGGCGATCTATTATGGCGCCATGTATGGCGGCACGATCACGTCGGTGCTTGTCAATACGCCGGGCGAGGCGGCCTCGGCCGTCACCTGTCTCGACGGCTACCAGATGGCGAAGAATGGCCGCGCCGGCCCCGCGCTCGCGGTGTCCGCCATCGGCTCCTTCATCGGCGGCATTGTCGCCACGATCGGGCTGGTTCTGGTCGCGCTGCCGCTGACGCGCCTGGCGCTGACCTTCGGCCCGCCTGAAATCTTCGCACTGCTGGTGATCGGGCTCGCGCTGGTGACGGCGCTGGCAAGTCAGTCGGTTATCAGAGCGCTCGTGGCCGCCGTCCTCGGCATGCTGATCGCGCAGGTCGGCATCGATCCGGTGATGGGGACGGGCCGCTACACGTTCGGCCTGCCGCAACTGCTCGACGGCTTCAGCATTGTCGCGATCGTCATGGGACTGTTCGGCATCGGTGAGATCCTCATCAATGCCGAGCGCCGGCAGAAAAACGTCTTCGCGCCCAATGTCGGCTCTCTCTACCTCTCGAAGCAGGACACAAAGGCATCCGCCGGACCGATCGCACGCGGTACATTGATCGGCTTCTTCCTCGGTCTCATTCCGGGCCTCGGTTCGATGATCCCGACCTTCCTGTCCTACGCGGTGGAAAAGCGCGTCTCGAAGACGCCTGAGAAGTTTGGCACGGGCATGATCGAGGGCGTTGCCGGGCCTGAGACTGCGAACAATGCCTATGCCAATGCGGCGCTGATCCCGCTCTTCACGCTGGGCATTCCCAGCTCTCCGACCATCGCGGTGTTGATGGGGGCGTTCATGATCAACGGCCTTGTGCCGGGTCCGTCGCTGTTCGTGGAACATTCGCAATTCGTCTGGGCGGTTATCGCAAGCCTCGTTGTCGGCAATGCGATGCTGCTCGTGCTCAACCTGCCGCTGATCCCGCTCTGGGTGAAGTTCCTGCGCATCCCCTACACGATCCTCATCACCATCATCCTCGTGTTCTGCGTGATCGGTGTCTACAGCATCAACAACAGCACCTTCGACATCTGGGTCATGCTGGGCTTCGGCGTGCTCGGCTACGGCATGAAGAAGCTCGATATCCCGCTCGCGCCCATGGTGCTGACGCTGGTCCTCACGCCGATGATGGAGCGGACGCTGCGCCAGTCGCTGGAAATGTCCGGCGGCGATGCCGGAATCTTCGTGGAGCGCCCGCTGGCGCTATCGCTGCTGATCCTCGCGGGCGCCGTGATCCTGCTGTCCTCATTGCGTTTCCTGCGCAGCCTCAAGGCCGACAGCGAAGTCTGAACGGCCATCACCCCTGCAACCGGAGTACTGCCATGGAAATGGGTCTTGAGGGCAAGGTCGCCATCGTCACGGGCGGGGGCGAGGGCATCGGCCGTGCGGCGGCCGCGCGCATCGCGCAGGAGGGTGGCAATGTCGTCATCGTCGGCCGCAGGGCCGATGTCCTTGAGGCGGCGGCAACGGCGCTGAACGCTGCCGGCCATGGCCGTGTTCTTCCGTGTGCCGAGGATATCACCGCGGCAGGCGCCGCCGGGCGGATCGTCGGCGCCGCACTTGCGGCCTTCGGGCGGGTGGACATCCTCGTAAACAATGCCGGAAAGGCAATGGCTCGCGCCTTCGATGCGGTCAGCGTGGAGGACTGGCGGGCCGATTTCGATGTGAAGGTCTGGGCCGCCATCGAACTGACCCGCGCCGTCCTGCCTGAAATGCGCAAGCTCGGTAGCGGGCGCATCATCAACGTCACCAATCTCGATGGGCGCACGCCCGGCGCGGGCAAGATGCCGACCAGCGTCGCGCGCGCAGCCGGAATCGCCTTTACCAAGGGCCTCTCGAAGGATCTCGCCGCCGAGAACATCCTCGTCAACACGGTCTGCATCGGCTTCATCAAGAGCGGCCAGCACGAGCGCCGCTACCACGCTGCCGGACACGGGGCGGACGAGGACGGGTTCATAAAGCTATATGCCGAAGAGGCACGGTTGCGCGGCATTCCGTTGGGCCGGGTCGGCGAAAGCGCAGAGGCAGGCGATGTCATTGCCTTCCTCGCCTCGGAGCGGGCCAGCTACATCACCGGCGTCGCCATCAATATCGATGGTGGCCTGTCCCCGGTGGTATGAGAGTCGCTCGCCCGACAGGTCGTCAAAGCCTCGATGCTCAACTGGTGCGGCTGGTGGGCGCTGTCAGAGCAAAATCGGCCTGCCGTCGAATTGGGTGGCGCTAGCCTCGCCGGCATGAGCCACGCCCGCCTCTTTCGCTGCTGCAAGACCCGCCCCGAGATCATCCGGCTGGCCGTGATGCTTGATGTCCGCTACCCGCCCTCGCTCCGGAACGTCGAGGACCTGCCCCACGACCGCAGGATCGACGTCACCCACGAAACCGTTCGGTTCTGGTGGAGCCGGTTCGGGACGATTTTTGCGGCCGAGATCAGGCGCAGCTGGGTGCAGGCGATGCGGCATATCCGGCATCGGCGCTGGCATCTCGATGAGGTCTTCGTGAAGATCAGCGCGGTGAAGCACGATCTCTGGCGAGCGGTCGACCACGAAGGCGAGGTGCTGGAAAGCTTCGTGACGAAGCGCCGGGACAAGAAGGCAGCGTTGACCCGAAGGGCTACGAAGCGAATTTCCTCAGGAAATCGCTAAAGCGACATGGCGCTACCGAGACGATCGTGGCGGATCGCCTGGCGTCCTCTGGCGCTGCTCTGTTTATTCCAGCAACCCACCGCGCCAGCTGACTTCGCCAATTGGCCGGTTCTGCAGGCGTCATCACCGCCCCACCGCCCTCCGCCTGTCGCCGCCAACGCACCGCGCCGCCCCCGCCGCGCAGGATCGTGCCGCCTGTCGTGTTCATGTCCACCACCGTGTCGGCCGGCTTCACGAACAAGGCAAAGCCCCGCACATCGTGCCGCGCGAGGGGCACAGCCGCCATTGCCACGTGGCCTTCGTCAACGAAGCGCCGGGCGGCCCTCACAAGCGCTTGCCATGCGGCCGAGTTGTGCCGGCTTCTCC
>JBIPLL010000447.1:0-3109 GCA_044368425.1 Beijerinckiaceae bacterium | reverse complement strand
GCTGGCTTGCTTCCGACAAGGCCTCCTACGCGGTCGGCACGCTCATCACGATCGGTGGCGGGCGCTAAGGGCGCCGTCGCCTTCCCATTCGCAGAGGATTTCCCATGTCCTACGATCTCGTCGTCATCGGTTCGGGTCCTGGCGGCTATGTCTGTGCCATCCGTGCCGCCCAGCTCGGGCTCAAGACCGCCATCGTCGAGAAGGAAAAGACGCTGGGGGGCACCTGCCTGAATATCGGCTGCATCCCGTCGAAGGCGCTCTTGCATGCCTCGGAAATGTTCGAGGAGGCGGGCCATGGGCTGGCGCCGCTCGGCGTGATCGTGGGTGCGCCGAAGCTCGACCTGCCGGCGATGATGAAGCACAAGGACGAGACGGTCTCGGCCAATGTCGGCGGCGTCGCCTTCCTGATGAAGAAGAACAAGGTCGATGTCGTGAAGGGCTTCGGGCGGGTCGCCGCGCCGGGCAAGGTCGAGGTGCTCGATCCGGCCGGCCAGGTGGCGCAGACGCTGGAGACAAAGTCGATCGTCATCGCGACGGGCTCGGATGTGACGCGCCTGCCGGGCGTCGAGATCGACGAGACGACGATCGTGTCCTCGACCGGCGCGCTGTCGCTGGACAAGGTGCCGGGCAAGCTGATCCTGATCGGCGCGGGCGTGATCGGGCTTGAGCTCGGTTCGGTCTGGCGCCGGCTGGGCGCAAAGGTCGAGGTGATCGAATATCTCGACCGCATCCTCCCGGGCATGGACAGCGAGGTCGCCAAGCAGTTCCAGCGCCTGCTGGAGAAGCAGGGCATGAAATTCCATCTGTCGCGCAAGGTGACGGGAGCGACGAAGACCGATGCCGGCGTCACGCTGAAGGTCGAGCCGGCGCAGGGCGGCGAGACGGTCGACATGACCGGCGATGTCGTCATCGTCTGCATCGGCCGCAAGCCCTTCACGGACGGGCTCGGGCTCGACAAGGCGGGGGTTGCGCTCGATCCGCGCGGGCGGATCGTCACCGACCACCATTATGCGACCAACGTGCCGGGCATCCATGCCATCGGCGATGTCATCGTCGGGCCGATGCTGGCCCACAAGGCCGAGGACGAGGGCGTGGCGGTGGCCGAGATCCTGGCGGGCAAGGCCGGCCACGTGAATTACGACGTGATCCCGAGCGTGGTCTATACGCATCCCGAGATCGCCTCGGTCGGCAAGACCGAGGACGAGCTCAAGGCCGCCGGCGTGGCTTATAATGTGGGCAAGTTCCCGTTCACAGCCAATGGCCGGGCACGGGCCAACCGGGCGACCGACGGCTTCGTCAAGGTGCTGGCCGATGCCGCCACCGACAAGGTGCTGGGCGTGCACATCCTGGGTGTCGGCGCCGGCGACATGATCCATGAGGCGGCTGTGCTCATGGAGTTCGGTGGATCGTCGGAAGATCTTGCTCGGACCTGCCATGCGCATCCGACGATGTCGGAGGCGGTGAAGGAAGCCGCGCTCGCCGTCGACAAGCGTGCCTTGCACGTCTGACCGTTTTCAATAGCGCCGGTGCGACGGCCGATCCCCGATGCAGGCATGCGTCGGGGATGCAGGAGATGTGTACCCGGAGACATGTCGCCGGAGACATAGCGCGGTCGATTATGTACTGGGCGGGCATGTCCCGATTTAAATAACTAAAAAGTATCTAAATTCGATAATTGATACTTTCAAAATATTTGAAATTATTTCTATGCATGCACTTTCTGTGGTGCCCCGCATTCGTGGCAACGTTATGCCAGAACTGATTCCATCGGGGCTGCATGCGTTTCCGGTCATTCGACGTTGTCGAGGTCTGCCGCTCCGAGCCGTGCTGCCCGGAGATGCAAGGCTTTGTCGCGCAGTCAACGAGGCGGGCAAGCCTGCCGGCGCGGATCAGCGCGTGTGGGACAGGAAAGACAGATGCTCTGCGCCACGGTTTGCGGTGTGCCCTTCGGGCGTGCCGGCTGAAACGCTCGTGCAAGCATCGACCAATCCGATCGGATGATCTGAAGCCGCAATGACAGGAGCGCCTGGTTCGTTCCAAAGTACAAAATTTTGATCGAACCCAAAAAGTAACAGTAAAACTGTGAAATGATCCATTGAACGATCAGATCGATGATCATTTGACATCGCAACCAACAGGAACTGTGACGAATGTCTGTTCAGAATCTCAAGATGTCTCCCAAGCTTGACCAGACCCGCGACCTGAACGCAGCCGCGGTGAGCTTCCAGTCGACCGCCACTTCCGAAGGCGCGAATGTCAAGGGCAGCAAGGCCGCTGGCCCCTCCTCCGTCAGTCGCGAGGCGCGGAGCCGGCTTCAGGCCGCTGCCAGAAACGAGATCGAGCTGATGAAGAGCGTGATCTTTGCCGATCCCGCCCGACCCGATACAAATGCCGGGCTCACGGCGTCTGGGTATGCTGCCGATCGGCTGGATGGCCAGGTCCGGGCTAATTCCGGTCAAGGCAAAGATCCCGCTGCGGCGCGCAAGGTCATCAAGGACCAGATCCAGTCGATGATGGGCTGGAACCCGGCCGCTCCGGACAACGACAAGAATCGTGTCGCCGGGAGCATCCTGATGAATGCCTTGACGACTCGCGGCTGGTAAGATCAGGCGCAGGTTGCTTGCGCCGGCGCCCTTGCGGCGCCGGCGGCTTACGCAGCCCGGCGCGCCGCCTTCGCCGCCGGATTATAGCCGATGGCGGGGTAGCTCAGCGACCAGGCGTCGAACAGGGCCTTGTCGAGATCGGGGGCAAAGAAGGGCTTGCGCAGCACGGCCTTGGCCCCGAAATAGCGGGCGGCCTGCGCCCGCGTCGGCTGATCGAGCGCCTGCATCATCAGAACGGGAATCTCGGCAGCTTTCTGCTGTGCGCGGCAGAGAAGCTCGAGGGCATCGATGCCCTTCACGTCGAAATCCAGCATCATCAGATCGACGGAGCCGGAGGTCAGCGCCTTCAGCGTGCCGGACCAGTCCTCGGCCTCAAGGATGTCCAAGGAAAAGCGCGCAGTTTCCAGCATGGAATAGACGACCTCGCGGGTCGCCTCGGACTGCGAGACGACAAGCGCTGTCATGGGACGAGCCATGCGACGCAGGGTGCGAATCAGCCCGGCAAT
>JBIPLL010000720.1:0-3112 GCA_044368425.1 Beijerinckiaceae bacterium | reverse complement strand
ACAGATGGTTCTCGGTGGGCCGCTCAACCGCAAGGATCTGTTCGACCGTAGCCTTCTTGAACCACGGGAACTGCTCGTACGGGACCGGGAGCTCCTCGGTGCCAAGGAGAACCCAGAATCCGTGCGCCGAGATGTTGGTGACTTCAGCTTCCAAAGTGGCGGCGCCAGGCATCCTCGATCTCCTGCTGATGCGCGACGACTACGGCCTGCGCTTGCCGAACCTGCGTGGGCGAAAGCCCAATGTTGACTGCCAAGTGTACGTCCGGGTCGAGCCAGAACTTCGCCTCACCGTCAGGGTGTGCGACGTGAACGTGGAGACGCGGTTCCTCGCGGGAGAAAAAGAACAGGCGGAACTGTCCGTCGCGGACGATCGTGGGTGCCATTTGCAGACTCTACGCCTGAGTGGTCGCTAGGAGGCCGACGCCTAACGTTTGAGCTAAGCTGTCCGCGGAGTTAGGCGGCACCGCTCCAAAGACGGAACTTGACGTGTTTTGAGGCAGACCGAAAGTCGTTGTCTGTGCTGAGCAAGACCAGATCGTGCCGCAAGCAAAGCTGGATCAGCACTGCGTCAATAGTGCCGATCTGTGCGCCGTTCCGCCTACAAGTGTTGCGAACCTCGGCGGCTTCGATGTGGTCGTCGCGATCGGGTTGCAGGAATGCCAACGCAGCAAACCTCTCGATCAGCTGCCTGCGTGCCTTGGGCCCGGAGAAGCCTTGCAGCAGTTCCTGGAGGACGAAACCTGTTGTGAACACTTGATCTGCTCCTTCAAGAGCAGTTCGAAGTACTTCTACAGCCTGAGCCGAGGCCTCAGCGTCGCGGCGAAACGCGAGAGACCAGACTGACGTGTCTACGAGCAGGCTCACGACTTGCGGGACCGTTCGGCCTTGTAGTCGTAGGCAGTGTCCCACTCAAGCTTGCCAAAGAGCTCCGCCACTCGCCGCTGTTCGCGCCTAGCGATGAACTCCTGAAGCGCGCGTGTCACCGCCGCCTTCTTGGTTGGCTCTCCGCTAACCCGGAAGGCGCGGTCGAGTAGTTCTTGGTCAAGCGCGAGATTGGTTGCCATGTGTGTAGCTCCTGTGTGGAGAGTCTACACATGTCGTCGACCAAAGGCGACGGGTGCGAGCCTGGGTGTGGCTGTGCCGCCTTACGTTCGACGTCCGCTCGATGGAGGGGTTAGACCTCACCCGCTGCATGCCGCGATACGGAGGATTGAATGAACTCGCGAAGCAGCGCAATTACCTCCTTCGGCGCGTCGGGAACAACGCCGTGGCCGCACGCCGCAAACTCGCGATATCGAAGAAGATCCGGCCGAATGGCGGCCGCAATGTCGCGTTGACACTCGATGGGAAGCATTGGATCCAGTTCACCGCCGAGTAATAGCGTCGGGCATTGGATGCGCTCGAGCTGAGACAATAGATCAAAGACCCGTCCTTCTCCCCCAGGCCGATTGAACCAGGCGGTGACCGCAGGGTTGAACATGATGCGTTTGACTGCCTCTGGGTCAGTCTTCGTTCTGGTGTAGAGAGGGAGAGCGACCTCGAGCCACGCTCTGAGAACCTCGGGGCTTGTGTCACCTTCGATGAATCTTTGCCGCGCAAGGTTGCCTGCCGCTGGGCCGCCTAGCCTCGCGAACATGGAAACCTTGGCCTCTGCGTGCGAGGCAGCCTGTGCGGACGTGCTGACGAGGACAAGTGCTCCAGGATGTGTGGGGTAGCGTGTGGCGTATGCCATTGCCACCATGCCTCCGAAGGAGGCGCCATAGACGATTGGCCTTTGGATGTCCAAGCTGTTGCAGAAGGCGTGGACGTCGTCGGCCCATTGGGCGAGCGTCCACGACTCTTCTCTGCTACGGTCACTCCTTCCATTTCCTCGATGGTCCAAGTACACCACTTGGGCAATGTCGGCCAGCGCAGAGAATGCTGGCTTGTACAGGGAGTGGTCTGCTCCGGGTCCTCCATGCAGCATGAGCAGCGTCGGTCCTTGGATCATGGCCGCGCCTCGCGGACGCAAGCCCGCGCCCTCTACGTCAAAGTAGAGATGAGTGCCGTTGACGAGAACCTTCATCTGCCTAGAGGATTGCGGGCACTTCTGTACGGTAGAGCGTGGGGTTAGGTATCGCTCGGAACGCCAGCTATCGCCGAGAGTCACCGTATTCGGGGTCGCGGAGTTGCCCGCGGACGACCAAGATCCGAATCTGTCCGTCGGTCATGCGATTGATCACTGAGTACGGGCAGTCCCGAAGTGGGTGAAATCGGCGAAGACCGTCTGTGGGTATTCCGATGTCCAGGAACTCGACCACCAGTTGAGCCACGCGCTCAAACTCGCTCAGGAATCGGCTCGCGAGCCTAGAATCGCCCTCGCGACGATAGAACTGTGCGGCCTCGAGAAGATCCTGCTCCGCACCTCGGTGCAGACTGTAGGTCATTTCAGGCCAGCACGTATCCGGGCAACTGCCTGCAGACCCGAGACGAGCATCGCAGGATCCTCGTCTGCTTCAGCGTCACGCTCGGTAGCCAGCGCGTTCCAGCGGGCGTTGCGCTCGCGATCGGCATCAAGACTGCTGACTACCTGATCCAGCAAGCGCGCCCTGTCAGCTGCGGGCAGCTGAAGCACCTGCTGCGTAAGGAGTTCGATTGGTACAGACATGGCACCCTCTCCAGATTCAGGAAGACAGCTTGCCACAACCTAGAAGTCGCATCGAGAGAGGCCATAGTGCCTGCCGATGCCTAACGTGAAGCTAACCGGCGTGCAGCGGCGTGCAGCGGCCGGGCCAGAATGAAATGAGACCCGGGCGACGAACGCTGTTGCACGTCCGGTTGAGCGTAGGGTTAGGCAGCACCAAAGTTGTGCCAGCCTGACGGGCAGCTAAGCCGCCAGCTCGATGTACTCGACCTTGCTCGTCGGATCAGGGATCGGAAATCCGTCTTCGCGCATTCCCTCCAGATGGAATGCGATGGCTTCGCCGATCTCGCGCTCGACATCCTCAACGGTTGCACCCGTGGCAACGCACCCATGAAGATCTGGGACATAGGCGAAGAAGTTTCTCTCGGCCTTCTCGATCACGACGGCGAACCGCATGGGAGACCTCACTTCAGCCCTGCTTGCTTCAGG
>JBIPLL010000446.1:0-3113 GCA_044368425.1 Beijerinckiaceae bacterium | reverse complement strand
GCCCTTGAGCATGTCCTTCGAGGCAATGGCCGCGATCAGGGTCAAGCCGAAGACCATGAAGGCGATCATCTCGACGCTGCGGATATAGAAGCCAAGCTGGCTCAGCAGCGGCAGGGCCGCGATGGTCACCGCCGTCGTGATCAGGCCGCCAAAGGCCGAGGCCGAGAAGCACAGGACAAGCGCCTGCTGGGCCTGCCCCTTCTTCGTCATCGGATACCCGTCGAGCGTGGTTGCCGCCGCGCCGCCCTCTCCGGGCATGTTGAACAGGATCGCCGGGATGCCGCCGCCGAGCTGTGTCGCGCAATAGAGCGCGATCATGAAGGCGAGTGCCGCGTTGACGTCCATGGCCAGCGTCAGCGGCAGGAGCATGATCAGCGTGTTCTGTGTGCTGAAGCCCGGCAGGATTCCGACGAGAATGCCGATCGCCGTGGCGGGAAGGATGACCCACCACAGGCTCAGCGATTGCAGGAACAGGGTCCAGAGGAGATCGGCGGGAACGCCCATGTCAGCCGCCCCAGCCCTTGAGGAGCGAGACGAGCGCCTCGTCGAGCGCGCCTCGCGGGAGGCGGCTCTTCAGGAGCACGATGAACAGCAGAAAGACGGTGCCGGCCGTGCAGGCGGCAATCCCGATGATCTGGGCCGGGCGCCTGACGCCCATGACCATCATCCCGGCCGCCATTACGAGAAAGAGCCCGAGGGTCGTGCCCGTCACGGGGATTGCCAGGACAAACAGCGCCAGCGTGGCGAGCAGGCCCCAGCGCTTCCTGTTGTTCACGGTGTTGGTGAACAGATCGCCCAGCTCGAAGGTGATGTCGTTTCGCCGCCGCTGGACGGCGAGCCATCCGAACTGGATGGCGCACAGGACGAGCAAGGCAAAGCCGACGAGCCAGCCCGTGCTGCGGGCTTCCCAGGTCAGCCCCGAGGTGGATCCGATGTAGTAAAGCGTCAGGCCGACGGCGAGCAGCGGGATGATGAAATCGGCTCCCGCCGGCTGCGCCTCCCGGCGGCCGTCGGGGCCGCCGGTGCCATCGTGACTGTCAGCAGACATTGATCACTTCTTCGCGGTGAGCTGTGCCTTGAACTTCTGCGCGACCTGGAGAATGCCCTGCGGCGTCTTCTCGATATCCGCCTTGAAGCGAGGCACGGAGAAGACCTTGGCCGCTGTGTCCTTGAGCATCTTGAAGCTGTCGGGATTGGCCGCGGCCCAGTCCGCATGGACGGCGAAGGCGCGCGACGTGTAGAGGTCGGGCAGGTCGGTGCCGAGCGCCTGGTTCACGAGCGGAGCGTTCTCGTTGATCGCGGCGAGCTGGTTGAACTTGCGGTTGAAGACTGTCAGCACCCGCAAGGCGCCCCCGGCCTCGTTCGGGACGCCCGAAATGCCACCCGCACCGATGTCGACCTCGCCGTTGAGCACGGCCGTCACGGCGGGGTTGCCGCCGCCATAGGGAATGAGATTGAACTTCGCGCCCGCCTGTTCGGCGAGGATCAGCATACCGATCGAGCCGGGATGGGGAATGCGCGTCACGGAGACGTTGAGCGTGCGCTTCTTGCCCTCGGCAATGACGTCCTGGATCGTCTTGAGCTTGCTGTCCTTGCGGGCGAAGACGCCGCAATCGTCGATGTCGACACCGCAGAAGTAGATGTAATCACCCGGAAACTTGTAGCTCGGGCCCTGCGTCACATACATGATCGTCTCCGGCCCCATATTGCCGAAGAGCAGGTTGTATCCGTCGCGCTCCCGCTTGTTCAGGAACAGCTCATAGGCGACCTGTCCGCCTGCGGCGGGCTGATATTCGAACTCGAAGGGCTGGTTGTTGAGCATCGGGCTCCACGATGGCGTGAAGGCCCGCACCAGCACATCCGCACCGCCGCCCTGACCGGTCGGAATGATGACCTTGAAGGGGCGGGCCGGATAGGAGCCCGTCTGCGCATTGGCCGGCAGCGCGCGCCCGCCAATAGCGAACAGCCCCAGTCCGGCGACAACCTGACGGCGGGACAGCGTAATCTGACGTGTCATGGCGTGTCTCCCTTTTTGATCAAGTATTAGTACCAATTTTCTTATTGGTACTGTTGAAATCATTGTCATATCTGATACTTGTTCTGTCAACGACAGATTGGACTTACCCAATCGACGAATTGGTACGGTCTTTTCTTGCAGAACTTCATCGGGAGCGCGAGCGTGACGCAGGCAACAACCGTGGTTGGTCAGGGGCATATGGTCGAGAAGGAACCGGGTGTGAGCCTGTTCCTCTGGAACAAGCGGGCAGCCGGCAATGACAAGCCGAAGGGGCATGTCCTCTTCGTTCACGGCTCGTCGATGGCCTCGCAGCCCTGCTTCGATCTCCAGGTCGAGGGCTCGTGGGACTATTCCATCATGGAGACCATGGCGCGGCTGGGCTGGGATACGTGGTGCTTCGACTGCGAGGGCTATGGCCGCTCGGACAAGCACCGGGACCGCTTCTTCGACATTGCCGATGGCGCGGACGATCTCGAGGTGGTCACGTCCTTCATCATGGCGCAGACGGGCGCGCCGCGGCTGTGCGTCTATGGCGGTTCGTCGGGTGCCCTGAGGGCCGCCCTGTTCTCGCAGCGACGTCCCGAGCGCATCGAGCGTCTGGCCCTCGACGCCTTCGTCTGGACCGGGGAGGGGAGCCCGACGCTGGCGGAGCGGCGCAAGCGTCTTCCCGGCTTCCTTGCTCAGAAGCGGCGGTCGATCGATGCTGCCTTCATCCAGACGATCTTCGATCGCGATCATCCGGGTTCAGCCGACCAGCCCGTCATCGCGGCCTTTGCCAAGGCCGTGACGGAGCTGGACGACTCGATACCCAACGGAACCTATATCGACATGTGCCAGAACCTCCCGGTGGTCGATCCGGACAAGGTGCTGGCGCCGACGCTGATCATGCGCGGCCAGTGGGACGGGATCGCAAGTTACGAGGATGTCGCCGCCTTTTTCGCGCGCCTGCCCAATCCGGACAAGCAACTGGCTGTTCTGCCGGGCGTCGCGCATTCCTCCTTTCATGGCAAGAACCACAAGATCGGAGCGCATATCCTCATCTCCTTCCTGTCCCAGCCCGCACCGATCTATACCGGCTCCTGATCCGCGATGGACT
>JBIPLL010000698.1:0-3117 GCA_044368425.1 Beijerinckiaceae bacterium | reverse complement strand
CGTATCCCCAAGTGCAATTGGACGAGGTCTCGGCATTGCTCTCCTGTATCCGTCCTGTCTCGCCCATGACGCCAGGGCGTTGATTAAGCCTCTGAGGTAGCCGGCACCCAGCAATGCGGCAGCAAGTCGTTTGGGTCGAGCCCACGCTCTGAGGGGATTCTACGAAGGACATCCGCAAGCCAGAGGCGTGGATTCACGTTATGAATCTTACAGGTATTGAAGAGCGAATAGAGAACCGCGGCGCGGTGTGCCCCGTCGTGTGAGCCAGCGAAGAGGTAGTTTTTCCTTCCGAGCGCTATTGGTCGCATCTGACGCTCGATAGCGTTGTTATCGAGGTCAAACTCACCACTGGTCATAATGCGCTCTATTTCGACCCGCTGAGAGAGCATGTAGTTAATAGCCTTTGAGAGCGGAGCCTGGGGAAGTGTCCGAGATTGCAACGCGGTAACGTAGTCCAGTAGCTCCTGAAGTAGCTTTTTCGTGCAGCGCTCCCGAATCTCGAATCGTTCTGCGGGAGTCTTAGCACTCTTCTCCTTGTGGTAGATATCCCCAATGCGGCGCAATATCTGCGCGCACTCCTTTGATGCCGTCTTCTCAATTTCAATGAACTTTCTGCGCACATGCGCCAGGCAGGCGATCCGTTCACACTTATTGGGAACCAGTACTTTGTTGTACCCGGCGTAGAGATCCGTCTGAAGGGTGCCGCGGAACGTTTCGAGTACGAGGAGCGGAACTTCAGAGGCGCGGCTATCAGCGTAGTGGAAGAAGACACCGGGAGGTGCATGGAATCCCCACAGGTAACCAGTGTGGCACTTGCCCTTTTCCTCACCATCCTGGACCTTAAGCGTGGTTTCGTCAGCATGGATATAGGGGCTTAGGAGCACCGAGCGCGTGAGCGCGCTGTAGAGCGGCATCAGAAGCTCCACAATCCCGGCTGTCCAGTCACACATCCTCTGGCGTGCTATCTCGATACCAGACCTTCGGTATATCTGCTCCTGGCGGTGGTACGGCAGGTGGTCAACGTACTTTCCAACAAGCATGTCAGAGAGGAAACCTGGTCCCACCCGTACCCGCTCAAGGGGGAATATTGTTGGCGGTAGGGGCGGAGTAAGAACCTTGGCCCCCTTACAATTCGGGCAGGCTTTCTTAATGCGCACGTGCTCTATGATCTTGAACTGGGCTGGGATCTTCTCTAGCTCCTCTGAACGCTCCTCTCCAATCTTTACGAGCTCGTTATTGCAGCAGGGGCAGGTGGTAGCCTCTGGCTCGTAGATCCGCTCCTCACGCGGCAGGTCGTTCGGGAGGGGTTTCTTTGCCCGTACCGTGCGGGTGTGGCGCTCGACCACCACTTCGTTCGAGATCAGAAGCTCCTGTACCGGCTCAGTCGGGACTTCAAACGAGAGTCGAATTTGATCAGAGGTTAGCTTCTCGCTCTTCGTGCCAAACTCTCGCTTGTTCGAATTGAGTATAGCGAGCTGAAACTTTAAGAGCTCAGAATCCCGATCTTGAAGAAGTGAAATAAGTGCCGGTTTGTCGAGGTTTTCGTAGGTTTCAGTGCCGGTCGTCACGTGATTTCTATATCACGCATACGCGCCTGTAGCAGCACTCTTCTGCATTCTGATGCGAGAAAGTTCAACTCCTGAAAGGAGCGCTTTAAGGTCTACTCCCGTGATTGATTCATATCCCGACTCTTTCTCAACCCGAAACGCTCCAGCCTCTAACCGCTTGTACCAGAGAGCGTATCCATCGCGATCCCAGTACAAGATCTTGACCCGCCTCCGACACCTGCTCACAAAGACAAACAGTCCACCCGCAAGAGGCGACACCGAAAGCTCCCCCTTCACCACCTCCGCTAAACGATCAAAACCACTCCTCATATCCGTCCACCCACGGTGCACGTACACCGCCACACCCTCAGGAATGCTGAGCACTGAGCGCCTCCACGATCATTTGAAGCTGCGTCACGGATACATCCGCAGGAACTCGGGCGCTGACTCCGTTCGGAGATGTAAGCTCAATCATCGTCGGAGCGCCAACCTGCGTAAATCGGGTCCTGCCGCCACCAACCTTCTCTCTCAGTTTTCTCTTCCAATACGAGAACAGCTTGTCGCTCACTCCCCGCTCACGACAAAACGCAGCCCCACTTTGACCGCTTTCCACTTGCTCTTGAATTATTTGTTCCCATTCAGTTCGCTTGCTCATCGGCTCCCCCTTTTTCATTCGGGGTTTAGCAGCTCAGCAAAGGCTCGGCGACCATGGGCTAGGAAGGACGGATACCAAAAGTTTCGCTTTGGCGCTTTCAAAGTAGCTTTGCTGGAGTGCGGGGTGCCTGTACCCATAGACAACCAGCAAGAGGGTGTCGGGCGCCTCAGCTCTCAACCGCTCAGCAATCGCGCACAATCTCTTGGCAGCGCCGCTCCGAACATAGGTGCGAGCTCCCGTATGGGGCTCCATATCTCTATTGATCGGTTGGCAAAGCAGATTGGGGTGAATGCCATCAAGACAGATCATGGCTTCGCCATTTTCCTTCACCGCAATGTTTTCTAAATCCTCGTATTGAAGCGGTTTCATGCATCTCCTACTTTTAAGGTGCCTTGACTCTGATTAGCGGCCTTTGAGAAATTTCTTTCAACAAGGTTACCACGCAGGAACACTGGTCCGGAGAGCGTCACAGCTTTGATGCCACCCCTCCGGGGTCTTGACGACACTTACTTCAAGCGGCTGCTCACTTGGCTGGAAGATACGGTACGTACTTTTTAGTCCCACGGAGCCTCGACGTGCCATAGCTATGGCGAGTGCCGCGCTGCCAGAGCCGCAGGCTGATTCGTAAAAGCAGGTACCTAAAGCCCTTACCCAGACAATCGGTTTTATGGCGAAGGCATCAGCCTCGCGAGAAACCCAAATAAGGCCAAGCGCCGGCAGGTCTTCGAGGGCAAGCTGACGCACTGCCTCCTTAAGACAAGAGTTCATCCAGGAGGCGTCCTTCTTGAACGGAAGATCTGATTCCAATACGAGGATGTGGGTTATTCCCTCTAGCTGAACCACTGTGGCAAGGCAGTCTGTTTCTGCAATTCTCAAAGTGACAGCTCGCGTGTCGACCTCACGGAGGGGTAGAGG
>JBIPLL010000723.1:0-3117 GCA_044368425.1 Beijerinckiaceae bacterium | reverse complement strand
TAGTGCAAGTGGTTTTTCTACAAAAACATTCTTTCCAGATTGTAAAGTTTCCGAAACCATATTAGCATGCTCATTATGCCTTGTTGTAATAAATACAAGGTCAACATCATTATCATTTATAATTTCTTTATAATCGGTAGTAGAAAATTCAAAGCCGTATTTGTTTGCAAGCGATTTTGCGGTTAAGCCACCAGCACTAGAAATATATTTATAAAATGCTCCGGAACCTTTTAATGCAGGCATTACCGTCATTTTAGTAAAATTACCTGCTCCTATTATTCCAATAATTCCCTTTGCTGGTTTTGACATTCGTTCCGCGCCCGCTACAATTGTTAAATTTTCATTGGCAGTTCCAGGATATTCAAGTATTGAGGCAATTGATCCACCACCCATACTACCATAAATCTGCAGATAATTTTTCAACTCTACTCTTTCAGTAATTAAGGGTTTTACCCTTAATTGATTTTGTGATATCGCATATAAAACTGCTTCGAAATTTCTTTTCTCGGTCCATCTAACATAACCTAAAGGATAATCTATTCCTCTTTGCTCATAATCTTCATCATATCTTCCAGGTCCATAAGAACAAGAAACTTGAAAGGACAACTCTTTTTTGAAAAAATCACCTCGCTGAATATCCAACCCTATAACACCAACTAGAATAATTCTACCTTTTTTTCTACTCATGCCAGCAGCCTGACTTATGACATCATTACTTTTTGTTGATGCAGTTATCACAATAGCATCTGCACCCATCCCAAATGTCAAATCTTCTACAGTTTTTACAACGTCGCAAGATGTTGAAATAAAAGCTCTGACCCCCCTTGAATTTGCTAGTTCCACCTTCTTAGCATCAAAATCAAATCCAATTACTTTACACCCATTAGCAATAAGTAAATCACAGGTAATTAAACCTATTAATCCTAAACCAATAACAACTACATTTTCTCCCAAAGTAGGATTAGCTAATCGAATACCTTGCAACCCTATAGAGCCTATAACGGCAAAAGCAGCTTCCTCATATGAAACGTTATCAGGAATTCTAGCCACTAGATTTTTGGGAACACAAACAATCTCAGCATGTGCTCCATTACTGGCCACTCTATCGCCTACATTAAATTCATATACTCCTTCACCTATGGCAATTACTTCTCCAGCATTACAATATCCCAAAGGCAGTGGTTCATCCAACTTGTTGAAAACAGCTTCTAATGTTGGCAATAATCCTTCGGTTTTAATTTTATCCAAAACTTGCTTTACTTTTTCAGGCTGCTGTCTTGCTTTAGCCAATAGATTGCTCTTCCCGAATTCAACTAACATTTTCTCAGTTCCCAAACTCACTAATGATCTATGCGTCCTAATTAAAACGTGCCCTTTTTTAATCAAAGGAACAGGTATTTCTTCTAAAATTGTTGAGCCATTCTTAATATCTTGAATTATCTGCTTCATTTTATTTTTTTCTCAATATTATATACATAACAATCTTAATCCCATCAAGCCCTAAAAAATTTACGAAACGTTCATATGCAATTCCGAAGAAATAGGAAATAGTATTAAATCTCAAATACTCCGGTCTTCCTTCGATCATATTAATTTCCACTATTTCAAAACCTGCACTTTCTGCATATTTTTTTACGCTTTTTCTACTATTTAATCTATAAAAAGCGGGAAAGGTATCTTCAGATGGTCTTCCCTTTAATTTGTGATACCAAGTATGAATTTTTTCAGGTAGCAAATTTGCAAGTAAGGGCATGTAATGATTTTTATTCGGTGTTTTTGCAATACAAATACCATCAATTTTTATAACCCTTCCAACTTCTTTCAAAAAACTATCAGGATTTTCTATATGTTCAAGAACATTATTTGCATAAACAATATCAAATTTATTATCCTCAAAAAATGGCATACTCTCACCAAATCCAACAAATGCTTTATCCAGATAAGGGTTCTGAAATATTGCATCAGAAGGGTCAATTCCAAAAATTTCTTTGCCTAACCCCTTAAATGCCATATGTTTCAAGGCACCTCTACCTGCTCCAATGTCTAAGCATGTTTTTGTATTATCAATATACTTTAAAACAACTTCTCTAAAAATGTCATTGTCCCAATTATCCTTGAATTGTGGGTAAAATTTTTCATCTAAAACCTGAATGAATTTTTTATTTGCCATCTTATACTTTTTTACTAATTAGTATACTGTTCACAAAAATTTACTATTTATTTAATATTGTTGTCTTTTCATCTTTTATTGGGTAACTAATTAATACAGCTCTGTATTTACCTTTGAAAACAAATAAACTGCCAGCAGCAGCTCCAATTATTTTAAATTTTGAAATCAAATTCTTAATATCATCATAGGAACCTGCACCACCTAGAATTGTCAAAGGAACATCTGTATTTGTTCGAGCAATTTCTGCTAAAGTAAGATCATACCCTCTCATTGAACCATCTGCATCAATCGAATTAATTACAATTTCCCCTACTCCAATTGAATTTAATTCATTCAAATAATCAACCAATTTCAAATTGGTTTTGTGCTTACCATTCTTTACATAAATATCATATCCTCCCCCAGAGAGTATCCCCCTTTTTTTAACATCAATTACTACTACAACACTTTGCAATCCAACAGCTTTACCAATATCTTTTAATAATTGAATATTTTCGACCGCTGCATTACTTATAGCAAGTTTTTCAGCGCCAAGCTTAATAATTTGTCTTGCTTGTTCTACTGATGTTATTCCACCACCATAACAGAAAGGCATTCTACATTCCACTGCCAAATTCTTAATCAACTCAAAATCGGGTCCTCTACCCTCAGCTGTTGCATCAATATCCAATACCATTAACTCATCAACTTCTTTTTCATTGAAAATTTTGACAGCATTAATTGGATCTCCAACATATTTAGGATCTTTGAAACCAACAGTCTTAACTAAGCCTTTATTAAGTACCAAAAGACAAGGGATAATTCTAGATCTAAGCATATTATAATTGTGAAAAATTTCTTAGAAAAGCGATTCCGTTATGGTGACTTTTTTCTGGATGGAATTGAACTCCTGTTATGTTTTCTTTATTAACTGAGGAAGAAAAATATTTACCATAATATGTTGAAGT
>JBIPLL010000583.1:0-3119 GCA_044368425.1 Beijerinckiaceae bacterium | reverse complement strand
ACGATATGGTCATTCCCGCCAGCCGCCTGACCGGAGATATCCCCGCCGGCATCGCCGCTGATGAGGATGCGGAAAAATTCGGCCCAGCCATCGACGGTCAGGTCGTCATGCCCTCCGCGCGACCGGTCCCGCAGGTCTCCCGCGGCATCGCCATGGACCTGAACGGCGCCATATTCGTCGGCCCCGACATGCAGCGCGATCGTGTCGTTGCCGCCCTGGGCGTCGTCGAGGAAATGGCTGTGCGTATCCCCGAACAGCCGCGTGGAGTCGATCCATCCTCCGGTGACGGTTGCATCGATCAGGTCGTCGCCGCCGCGCGACCTGTGGATCAGGTCGCCGACCGTATCGCCCGTGATCTCCGTCCAGGACGTCGAGACCGAACGGATCGTATCATTGCCGCCGCGCGTCTCGTCTTCCATCTGGCCGGCGCCGTCGCCGGTGATCGCCAGATGCAGCGGCTGGCCGTAATCGGTGAAGCGCGGATCGACGTCGATCACGTCGTCGCCGCCCCGCGACCGGCCGGTCATGTGCTCGGAGACGTCGCCATAGATGATGACGTCGGCCCGTGTGTCGGTCAGCGTAATCTGGTCGTTGCCGCCAACCGCGTCGTCCCGAAGGTCGTAGACCGCATCGCCATGGATGCGCAGGATCGTGCCCTCCGGCCCGCCCGACACGGTCAGGATATCGTCGCCGCCCTTCACCGACCCGGCGAGCGATTGCCCCGCATCCCCGACGGCAAGCAGCACCAGGTCGCCTATCCCTTCATCAAGGTCGCCCTCGATCCGTACCGTGATTGTGTCGGCCCCCAGCGTCGCCGCGCCGCTGGCCATGCCTCGCACATCCCCGTACAGCCTCGCGTCGGCCTCGCTCTCGGGCCAATCGAAGTTCCCGTCCCAGTTCATGACGACGTCGATCCGGTCATCGCCCGCACGCGCCTGTCCTTCGATGCCGCCCCACGCATCTCCGGCAACATGCAGATCGCGTCTGAAGTGCTCGACTACAAACGTGTCGTTGCCAGCCTCGCTCAGGTCCGTCAGGCTTTCGCCCGCATCACCCACAAATTGCGGCTGACCTCCTCCGATATTGACGAGCGTGAACGTGTCGTCTCCTCCGCGCGCGTTGTCCCGCATCATCCCAAGCGTATCGCCGGCAGCGAACCCGACCAGCCCGCGCACTTCGCTGAAGACGATGGCATCGTCGCCACCCTGCGCAGATCCGTACATGCCGGCCCGGCTGTCGCCAGCCAGCTCAAAATACAGTTCTCTATACTTGAAATCGTCGCTCCTGCCCGGCGATTGCACGTCAAACCTGTCGTTGCCGCCCCTCGCCTCACCAAGGAGACCGCCGTCGGCGTCCCCGGCGATGTAGAGGGAGCCGCCCTCACTGGCGATGAAAACGATGTGGTCATCGCCGCCAACTGCCTGATCGGAGAGGGACCCGCCGGCATCCCCGCCGATGGAGGCAGAGAAATAGCCGCCGGTGGCATCGACGGTGATGTCGTCATCGCCGCCGCGCGACCGGTCCCGCAGGCCCATGCCGGCATCGCCACGGACCTCGACGTGCGCAGACCAGCTGGCCTCGACATGCAACATGATCGTGTCGTCGCCGCCCTGGGCATCGTCGAGGAACTGGCTGTGCGTATCGCCGAACAGCCACGTTGAACCGACCCATTCACCCGTCACGGTGGCATCGATCCGGTCGTCGCCGCCACGTGATCTGTGGACCAGATAACCGAGAGTATCGCCCGTGATCTCGCTCCATGAGGTCTGGCCGGAGACCGAACGGATCGTATCGTTCCCGCCACGAGCCTCGTCCTCCATCTGGCCGTAGCCATCTCCCATGATCGCCATATTCACGTTCTGGTCCGGACTGGCAAAGCCCGGATCGACGTCGATCACGTCGTCGCCGCCCCGCGACCGGCCGGTCATGTGCCAGGCGACGTCGCCATAGATGAGGATGTTGGCCCGTGTGTCGGTCACCTTAATCTGGTCATTGCCGCCAACCGCGTCCTCCCGAAGGTCGTAAACCGCATCGCCAAAGATGCGCAGGTACGTGCCCTCCGCCCCGCCCGAAACGCTCAGGACGTCATCGCCGCCCTTCGCGGACCCGGCGAGCGACTGCCCGGCATCCCCCACGACCCACAGCAGATCCCCGGCCCCTTCGCTTTCGCCGATGTCGCCCTCGATCTGCACCGTGATCCTGTCGGCACCGAGCGTGGTCTCGCCGCTGGCCATGCCGTCCACGTCCCCAGACAGCCAATTCTGGATTTGACCCCAGCTCTCGGCGCGATACGAAGGCACGAGGACGTCGATCCGATCATCGCCCGCGCGCGCCTGTCCGTCGATACCGCCCCGGGCATCTCCGGCGACACGCAGCACGCCCGCAAAGCGCTCGCCCATAATCGTGTCGTCGCCGCCCCTCCCCTCGCCGCCGAGAATTCCTAGGCTGTCCCCGACGATCCAGACATAGCCGCCGGTATCACCCCCGGGTGCGAAAACGATACGGTCATCGCCGCCAACTGCCTGATCGGAGAGGTCCCCGCCGGCATCCCCGACGATGTCGCCAAATAACCAGTCGGTGGTGGCATTGACGGTGATGTCGTCATCGCCGCCGCGCGACCGGTCCCGCAGGCCCATGCCGGCATCGCCATGGACTTCGACGTACGCAAAATAGGCGTTCTCGGCATGCAACGCGATCGTGTCGTTGCCGCCCTGGGCATCGTCGAGGAAATGGCTGTGCGTATCGCCGAACAGCCGCGTGGAGTCGATCCATCCTCCGGTGACGGTTGCATCGATCACGTCGTCGCCGCCGCGTGACCTGTGGACCAGATCGCCGACCGTATCGCCGGTGATCTCCGTCCAGGAGCCCGAGTCCGAGCGGATTGTATCATTGCCGCCGCGCGCCTCGCCCTCCATCTGGCCGGCGCCGTCGCCCATTATCGCCAGCTCCAGCGGCTGGTCGTAATCGGTGAAGCGCGCATCGAAGTCGATCACGTCATCGCCGCCCCGCGACCGGCCGGTCATGTGCTCGGAGACATCGCCATAGATGATGACGTCGGCCCGTGTGTCGGTCAGCGTAATCTGGTCGTTGCCGCCAACCGCGTCGTCCCGAAGGTCGTA